>JAFATP010000210.1 GCA_019243895.1 Alphaproteobacteria bacterium | reverse complement strand
CATATCGATGCGAACCATCGCTGTGTCGTCGTCGAAGAGGAAGGCCGCAAGCGCCTTGGTCAGCTCGGTTTTGCCGACGCCGGTCGGACCGAGGAAAAGGAACGAGCCAATCGGCCGGTTGGGGTCCTGCAAGCCGGCGCGCGCGCGCCGCACGGCGTTTGAGACTGCGCGAACCGCTTCGTCCTGGCCCACTACGCGGCGCTTCAGCGCCTCTTCCATATGCAGCAGCTTTTCCTTCTCGCCTTCCAGCATTTTCGACACGGGAATGCCGGTCCAGCGTGAGATGATCTCGGCAATGTCCTGCTCGGTGACCGCCTCATTGATCAGCCCGCCGGTTTCCTGCTGCTCCTCCGCCGATTTCAACCGACGCTCGAGATCCGGAATGATGCCGTAAGCCAACTCGCCAGCGCGCGCCAACTCTCCCCGGCGCTGCGCCTGCTCCAGCTCCTGTCGCGCCGTTTCCAGCTGTTCCTTCAGCTTCTGCACCGCGTGCAGCTTTTCTTTTTCCGCCTGCCACTCCGAAGTGAGCGCCGCCGATTCCTGCTCGAGATCAGCCAGCTCCGCGCCCAGTTTTTCCAGCCGTTCCCTGGATGCCGCGTCCGATTCTTTTTTCAGCGCCTCGCGCTCGATCTTCAGCTGGATGATGCGGCGGTCCAGCTCATCCAGCTCCTCCGGCTTGCTGTCCACTTCCATGCGCAGCCGCGCCGCCGCCTCATCCATCAGGTCGATGGCTTTATCGGGCAGGAAACGGTCGTTGATGTAACGGTGCGATAGCGTGGCGGCGGCGACGATGGCGCTGTCGGTGATGCGGATTCCGTGATGAAGCTCATATTTTTCCTTCAAGCCGCGCAGGATGGAAATCGTATCCTCCACGCTCGGCTCGGAGACGAATACGGCCTGGAAACGCCGCGCCAGCGCCGCGTCCTTTTCGATATGGGTGCGGTATTCATCCAGCGTGGTGGCGCCGACGCAATGCAGCTCCCCGCGCGCCAGCGCCGGCTTCAGAAGATTCGAGGCGTCCATCGAGCCTTCGGCGCGGCCCGCGCCGACCAGATTATGCAACTCGTCGATGAAAAGAATAATGTCGCCGCTGCCGGCGGCAATCTCCGCCAGCACCGCCTTCAGACGCTCCTCGAACTCGCCGCGAAATTTTGCGCCCGCCACCAGCGCGCCTAAATCCAGCGCGAGCAGGCGGGAATCTTTCAGGGTTTCCGGAACGTCGCCCGCCACGATGCGCAGCGCCAGCCCTTCCACGATGGCGGTCTTGCCGACGCCCGGCTCGCCGATCAGCACCGGATTGTTCTTGGTGCGGCGGGAGAGCACCTGCATGGTGCGGCGTATCTCTTCATCCCGCCCGATCACGGGATCCAGCTTGCCGGCGCGGGCGGCTTCCGTGAAATCGCGCGTGTATTTCTTCAGCGCCTCAAAACTGGATTCGGCGTTGGCGGAACCGGCGGTGCGCCCTTTGCGCAGGTTTTGAATGGCCGCCTCCAGCTTCTGCGCAGAGACGCCCCCGGCCGCCAGCGATTTTTCACCCTGAACGGAAAGCGCCTGCAACAGCCGTTCCACGGTGACGTATTCATCGCCTGCTTTTTTGGCAAGATTCTGCGCCGTATCAAACACGCGCGCCAGCTCGGGCGTAAGATAAAGCTGGCTTGCGCCCGAGCCCTCCACCCGCGGGATGGAGGAAAGCGCCTGCTGAAGTTTTTCTTTTACCGCGTCCGCATCTCCGCCCCCGGCGGCGATCAGCCGCTCGCTCAGCCCTTCGCGGTCATCCAGCAATGCCGCCAGCAGATGCTCCGGCTGGAGCCGCTGGTGATTGCTCCTCAACGCCAGGCTTTGCGCCGCTTGCGTCGCTTCTCTGGCTTTTTCGGTATATTTTTCAAAGTCCATGATTTGTCGCTTTCCTTTTTATGTCGCTTCCTTTGATATGGGTAACATGAAGGATGGCTGCAAGCGGCTCTGTGCTCTTTTTATATGCCTGGCGATCAGCGCAGGCAACAGCCCTGCGGAAGATTCCTCACTTAGCCCGTTGCACATAAAGGCGGACTATCGATTTACCGTCGACGGCCTGCCCTTCGGCCAGATGCAGGTGGAGGTGCAGGCGGCAGACGGGCGCTATCGTATCGACTCCCATATCCGCTCCACCTATCTGGCGCGGCTTTTCGAGCGGCATGAGAGCCACGCCACCGTCAGCGGCAACTATACCGGGCGGCTGGAAGACGGCGACCGGGTTTTCGAAAGTGCCTATGACAATGACGATGACCCCAACCGCATCCGGCTGGCGTATCAGCAGGGGCATTTAACGAGCGCACGCATTGACCCGCCAGACCCGCCCGGCAAACGCCCGCCGGTTGAGCCGTTGCTGTTCGACGGCTCGGTGGATTTGCTAAGTTTTGTGCTGGCGGCGCGGCAGCATCTGCGTGATGCGCTGGCGACGCACGCAAGCGCGTTTCAGGTGAAGCTGTTTGACGGACGGCGCCTGATGACGATTTTCTGGACGGTGAAAGGGAAAACCCGCATCAAAGTGGCGGGGAAACCGGTGGACGTCATTGCATGTAGTTTGCGCCGCGAAGCCACCGGCGGCTTCACTCCGAAGGAGCTAAAACGGCTGGCCAAGGGCGAGCCGCCGCTGACCGTTTATTTCAGCGATGACCAGCAGCTATGGCCGGTGCTGCTGCGGCTGGATATGTGGTTCGGGCCGGTTGAAGCCACCCGCCAGCCTTCCTGAAGCGATCAACCTATTCCTCTTCCCAGTTGGGAGGCGCGGGCGAAGCCTGTTCCTGCCCGCCCTGCTGATTCGGCACGGGGCGCGTGAGAAACGCCGGCAGCACATTGCTGTTATTGGGGATGTCGATTTCCGGCTCATCCGAACCTTGCGAAGGCTCTTCCGAAAACTCATCCATGGTATCCGACTGCGATTGCTGGAAGCGCGCATTGCGCTCCGCCAGGAATTCCTGCTGCATCCGGTAATAATGATCGGCATATTGCAGGTAATATTCGGCCAGCACGCGGTCGCCGCCGCTCATGGCGTCCTTCGCCTGGTTCATGTATTTCTCGCGCAAGGCGGCGAAGTTTTTACGCGGCGGGCGCTGCGGGCCTCCGCCGTGCTGGAAGCCGTATTTTCCCGGATGCCTGCGGCCGCTGTGGCCGCCACCCATGCCGCCCGTATTCATGCCGCCATTGCCGCCACCATGGCCCATATGCCTGCGTTGCTTCATACCGTGTTTTATCTCCCGTGATTAAATGATTGAATGCTTATAGACTTTGCAGTGTCACGCAGCGCATGACTCCCGAAAGATCCGGTTCCACCGCTTTCAGCCGGAAACCCGCCTGCATGAATATATCTGCTACTGCTTCGTGCTGGCCTTCGCCTACTTCCAGCACGATCCACGCTCCTTTGCTTGCATGAAACGGCAACTCCGCCGCAATGTTCCTATAGCACGCCAGCCCATCCATGCCGCCATCAAGGCTCATGCGCGGCTCGTAAGCCGCCACTTCCGGCATCAGCGCTCCGATCGCATTAGAGGGGATATAAGGCGGGTTGGCAACTATTATTTCGAATGTTCCTACCACTTCTTTACACCATTCACTCAATCGGAAATGGCTGCGCGCCGATAAGCGCAGAGCTTCCGCATTGGCCTTCGCCACCGCTAATGCCGCCGGACTTGCGTCCACGCCGAGGCCGCGCGCGCCGGGCAGTTCGGACAGCAGCGACAGCAGCAGGCAGCCGGTGCCGGTGCCCAGATCGAGAATGCGCATCGGCGCTTCGCGGTCTGGCACACGGCGCAATACCGCCTCCACCAGCGTCTCCGTTTCGGGGCGCGGCGTCAGCACATCGGGAGTGACGATGAATTCCATTCCCCAGAATTCGCGCATGCCGGTGAGCTGTGCCACCGGCCGCCTGGATGCGCGCGCACTTACCAGCGCCTCGTAACGCGCCATCACTTCGGGTGGAAGCACCGCCTCCGGCTCGGCCACCAGCGCCTCGCGTGGAAGCCCAGAGACATGCATAAGCAGGAGCCGCGCATCCAGCGCGGGCGTATCGACGCCGGCGGTGGCGAAACGGGCGGCGGCTCTTCGCAGTGCATCGCGTATCATGCTGCCAGCTCCCGGGAACAATGTTGCAGCAGCAACATCGTTTGCCATCACCTTTTCATATCCTGAACATTGCAGCTTAAATATTTCTCAAGCGCCAGCTTCGCTGCACTCAGGCACGTTAAACGTAGTTTATACTGCATGCATTCCTCCTAGTTTAATTCCGCCAGCTTTTGCGCCTGGTCGGCGGAGGTCAATGCATCGACGAAAGCGGAAAGTCCCGCGCCGTTCATTACCTCGTCGATGTTGTAGGAGGTGAGGTTGATGCGGTGATCGGTGACGCGGCCTTGCGGGAAATTATAGGTGCGGATGCGCTCGCTGCGGTCGCCGCTTCCCACCTGCTCCTTACGCGAGGCCGCGCGCTCCGACGCCGCTTTCTCGCGCTGCGCCTCATATAGCCGCGCGCGAAGCACCTTCAGCGCCTTGGCCTTGTTCTTATGCTGCGATTTTTCGTCCTGCTGAGAGACGGTGATGCCGGTGGGCAGATGCACGATGCGCACCGCCGAATCCGTGGTGTTGACGGATTGCCCGCCGGGGCCGGAAGCGCGGAATACGTCGATACGCAGATCTTTTTCCTCGATCTGCACGTCCACCTCCTCGGCCTCGGGCAGCACCGCCACGGTGGCCGCCGACGTGTGGATGCGCCCGCCCGCCTCCGTCTGCGGCACGCGCTGCACGCGGTGCACGCCGGATTCGAATTTCAGCCGCGCGAACACGCCCTGCCCGCTGATGCTGGCGCTGGCCTCCTTATATCCGCCGATGCCGGTGTCCGAGATGGACAGCACCTCGAATTTCCAGCCCCTGATGGCGGCATAGCGCTGATACATGCGGAAAAGCTCCGCGGCGAACAGCGCCGCCTCTTCGCCACCGGTGCCCGCCCGCACTTCCAGAATGGCGTTTTTCTCGTCGGCGGCGTCCTTGGGCAGCAATGAGAGCTGAACGCTGCGTGTGAGCTCCGGCAGTTGCTTGTCCAGCGCGTGCATCTCCTCCTGCGCCAGCGCTCGCATTTCGGCATCCAGCGCGGAATCCGCCAGCAGGCTTTGGGCCTCTTTTTTCTGCTTCTCTGCCGCCTTCAGCGCCTCGATCTGCTCCACGATGGGCGACAGCTCCGAAAATTCCTTGGAGTATTTGCTGAACTCGGCCCCGCTTAAATCCGGGCGCGCCAGGTTATCGCGCAATTCTTCATGGCGGCGCAGCAGCGAATCAAGCGTGTCGGAGAAATGCATAGCAGCGGTGTTATTTGTAGCAATTCCTGAGCGCGGAAAATGTATAGTCCACGGTGGCAAATACAAGTAGTTTAATACTCAAGTATCCACCGATCCGCGCTACCGTCTTTCTCTATTCTTATACAGAATACACCCCCGACTCACCGCCACACGCATTATCGT
>JAFATP010000151.1 GCA_019243895.1 Alphaproteobacteria bacterium | reverse complement strand
CATGCCCTGGGGCGGCAAGGATAACGGACACGGCCAAGGCCCGTGGGCGCGCCCACCCGCCGGGGGAAGCGGAGGCGGGGGCGGGAGCAAGCCGCCGCCGCAGGGCCCTGACTTTGATGCGATGATGCGCAAAGGCCGCCAAACCTTCCGCCAGATGTTCACCGGCGGCAATGCCGGCGGCGACAGCGCGCGGCTGGCGCTGCTGCTTGCGGCGGCGGCCTTCGGCCTGTGGCTGGCCTCCGGCATCTATTTCGTTAAGGCCGACGAGGAGGGCATCGTGCAGCGCTTCGGCGCATTTCATCGCATCTCGCAGCCCGGCATCGGCTATCATCTGCCGTATCCGTTAGAAACGGTGCAGACACCGAAAGTGACGGCCATTAACCGCGCCGAGATAGGCTACCGCAGCGGGTATGCACGCGGCGGCAGGAGCGAGGGAGTTCCCGAAGAGAGCCTGATGCTCACCGGCGATGAGAACATCGTGGACATCAATTTCGAGGTGCAGTGGCGGATCAGCGACGCCGCCGCGTATCTTTTCAACGTGCGCAATCCGGAGGAAACGGTCAAGACCGTGGCGGAAAGCAGCATGCGCGAAGTGATCGGCAAAACTCCGATCGCCACCGCGCTGGCCGAAGGCAAGCTGCAGGTGGAGCAGGCCACAAAAAAGCTGATCCAGGATACGCTGAGCTCTTATCAGGCCGGGATCGAGGTGGTGGCCGTAAACTTATTGAAAGTGGATCCGCCCGCTCAAGTCATCGATGCGTTCCGCGACGTGCAGACCGCTCGCGCCGACCTGGAAACGGCGCGCAACCAGGCCGACGCCTACCGCAACGACATCCTTCCCCGCGCCCGCGGCGATGCGCAGAAGATGATATTGGACGCAGAGGCGTACCGCCAGGAAGTGGTGGCCCGCGCACAGGGCGAGGCATCCCGCTTCGCCGCGGTTTATGCCGCGTATAAGCAGTCGAAGGATGTCACCCGCCGCCGCATGTATCTGGAAGCGATGGAGGATATCCTGCAAGGCGTGCACAAAGTGCTGCTTGACCGGGCGGGCGGCGTAGTACCGTATTTGCCGCTGCCGGAGCTTAAACCCCGGCCCGAAGAGAAGAAGCCATGAAAAACGCGCGTGCACGCGGCATGGTGATGGGCGCGGTGGCGGCAGCGGCGCTGCTGGTGGTGCTGAACGCCGCCTTCATTGTCACGCAGACAGATCAGGCACTGGTGTTGCAATTCGGCAAGCCCATGCGCGTAGTGCAGGACCCGGGCCTGCACTTCAAAACGCCGTTTTTGGAAAACGTGGAATATTTCGATCGCCGCCTGCTGGATTTCAACGATGCCTATTCCCCTATTGAAGTCATCGCCGCCGACCAGAAACGGCTGATCGTCGATTCCTTCGTGCGCTACCGCATCATCGATCCCCTGAAATTCAAGCAGGCAGTCGGAGACGAGCGCAATCTGAAAAGCCGCCTGAATGCAATTCTGGAAGCCTCGCTCCGGCAGGTGATCGGCAGCGTGCCGCTGGCGGATGTCATCTCCGAAAAGCGCGCGGCGCTGATGCAGCAGCTGCGCGATATGGTCAACGCCCAGACCGCCGGCAGCAAGCTCGATGAAAAAGGCAAGATCGTGGAAGGAGCCGCCCGCGGCTTCGGCATTGAGGTGGTGGACGTGCGCATCATGCGCGCCGATCTGCCGAAGGAAAACGCCGAAGGCATTTATCGCCGCATGCAGACCGAGCGGGAGCGCGAAGCCAAGCAATACCGCGCGCAAGGCGCCGAGGACGCTCAGAAAATACGCTCCACCGCCGAGAAAGAGCGCACCATCCTGCTGGCGGAAGCAAAAAAACAATCGGAAATCCTTCGCGGCTCCGGCGACAGCGAAGCGATTAAAATCTTCGCCGAAGCCACCGGGCAGGATGCGGAATTTTACGGCTTCTACCGTTCCCTGCTGGCGTATCGCAAGGCGTTTTCCGCCGCCGACACCACCCTGGTGCTGGCGCCGGGCAACGATTTTATGAAATATTTCGAAAAGGGCGCGCCGTGATTTTTCTCTAAGATTTTATTTCCCCTTTGCACGCTTTCTCTTATGATCCGCGCTTATCTCAATCCGAAGAGGCCTTATGCTGTTCTTTAACCGCCCCCGCTTGCGCCATGGTTTTTATCTTGCGCTGGCCGCCGTGGCGCTGGGCTATTCCGCTCTTTTCCTTCCCGCCCGGGCTGAAGGGCGCGACCTGCCGGCCAGCTTCGCGGATCTGGTAGACAAGCTCTCGCCCGCGGTGGTGAATGTTTCCACGACGCAGAAGGTGAAGGGTGGCGGCGTGCAGTTTTTTGGTCTGCCGCTGGATCAGATGCCGGACGATCCGCAGCTGGAGCCGTTCCGCGACTTCATGGAGCGCTTCGGCCAGAAACCGGGCAAGCCCGGTAAAAAAGAGGAGTTGCCGGAGCATGAGGTCACCTCGCTCGGCTCGGGCTTTATCATCGATGCCACCGGCTTCATTATCTCCAACGAGCACGTGATCGACGACGCCGAGGAAATCACCGTCACGCTTTCCGACAACAGCAAATACAAGGCGAAGATCATCGGCCGCGATAAGAAATCCGACCTGGCGCTCTTGAAAATCGATGCCAAGAAGCCGCTGCCTTACCTCACGCTGGGCGATTCGGACAAGATGCGCGTCGGCGACTGGGTGATCGCCATCGGCAATCCTTACGGCCTGGGCGGCTCGGTGACGCACGGCATCATTTCGGCCCGCCAGCGCTCCATCAATGCCGGGCCTTATGATGAATTCCTGCAGACCGACGCGCCGATCAACCGCGGCAATTCCGGCGGGCCGCTCTTCAACATGAACGGCGAGGTGATCGGCATCAACACCGCCATTTTCTCGCCTTCCGGCGGGAATATCGGCATCGGCTTCGCCGTGCCGGTGGATATCGCCAAGCCGGTGATCGACCAGCTGAAGCAGTATGGCCGCACCCACCGTTCCTGGCTGGGGGTGAAGATCCAGGAAGTGTCCGATGAAATCGCGGAAAGCGTGGGGCTTGCCGCACCCAAGGGCGCCCTGGTGGCTGAAATTTCGAAAGGCAGCCCGGCGGAAAAGGCAGGCATCGAGGTGGGCGACATCATCACTTCCTTCGACGGCCGTGAAATTACCGAGATGCGGTTCCTGCCGCGCATAGTGGCCGAGACCAAGATCGGCAAGGACGTTGAGATCGGCCTGTGGCGCAAGGGCAAAAGTCTGACCGTGCACGCCGTGATGCAGGAACTGGATGAAAAAGACGAGGAGCAGGCCGAGGAGGGCAAACCCGCAAAGCCTAAGGGCAATCTCCAATCGCAGACCGTGCTCGGCGTGCAGCTCTCTCCGCTCACTTCGCAGCTGCGGAAGGATTACCAGCTGGAGGAGAAGCTTTCCGGCTTGCTGATTGTCGATGTGAAACAGGGAAGCGAGGCGGCGCGGCGCGGCTTGAGCGAAGGCGATGTCATCGTCGAGGCGGGCAATGAACCGGTGGCCTCCGTCGAGGATTTGCGCAAGCAGGTTGAGCTTACCAGGAAATCCGCCCGCAAGTTCATCCTGCTGAAGGTAAAGCACGAGAAGGAAACGGCGTTCATCACCCTGCCGGTGGAAGAGAAGCGATGATGAACTGGTCGGAGTCCCGATCAGCCGAATCTGGCTTAGCCGCCGGTCGGCGCGTCGCGCAAACCCTGCATCCAGAGCAGCGCCCGCAGGTCGCACCGGTTGATGCGGTGCCGCGCCTGTGCCTGCACCGCCGGTTTGGCGTGATAGGCGATGCCCAGACCCGCCGCCAGCAGCATCGGCAGGTCATTGGCCCCATCCCCCACCGCCAGCACGTCTTCCCGTTTGATATCCCGCTCGCGCAGCAAGCGCTCCAGCGCCTCCCGCTTGGCCTGCTTGCCGAGAATCGGCGGCATGACGCGCCCGGTCAGCTTCCCGTTCATGATCTCCAGCCGATTGGCGTGATGCTCATGAAACCCCACCGCTTCCGCCACGCGGGAGGTGAAGAAGGTGAATCCCCCCGAAACCAATACGCAATAAGCGCCACTTCCGCGCATGGTCTGCACCAGCTCACGCGCCCCCGGCGTGAAGCGCACCCGTTCGTTATAGCATTGCTGCAGCACGTCCTCCGGCAGACCCTCCAGCAGCGCCACCCGCTCTTTCAGCGCCGGCTCGAATTCCAGTTCGCCGTTCATGGCGCGCGCGGTGATTTCCGCCACCTCCGCTTTCCTGCCCACGAAATCCGCCAGCTCGTCCAGGCATTCGACCGTGATGATGGTGGAATCCATATCGGCAATCAGCAGTTGCTTCCGCTGGTGTTTCACCGGCTGAACGACCCAGTCAACAGGAAGGCCTAACCCGCCGAGGCGCTTTTCGAGTTCCGGGGTCATTTCCGCGATGAAAAGATCGCAGGCGTGACCGGGAACGATCCATTCCTTGCGCACGGGCGCAACTTCCCGCGCCGCCGCGGCGACTGTTTCTTCCGTTAACGCTTCTCCCAGCAATGTGATAACATTTTCCGTCATGCAACCACCCATCGTCATCGTCTGCGGCCCGACCGCCAGCGGCAAGTCCGCGCTGGCGATGCGTATAGCCGAAGAATGCGGCGGCGTCATCATCAATGCGGACAGTCGGCAGTTATACCGCCCGCTGCGCATTCTCACCGCCCGGCCTACGGAAGCGGAAATGCAGCGCGTGCCGCATGCGCTTTACGGCATGCTGGAAGGCGATGCGCCCTGCTCCGCCGGGGCGTGGCTTCAGCTGGCGCGCATGGAGATTGACTGGGCGCGCGCCCGGGGCGCAACCCCCGTGGTGGCGGGCGGCACCGGCTTATACCTGAAAGCCCTGATGGAAGGCATCGCCGATATTCCCGCCACCCCGCCGCAAACGCGCGCCGCCGCCCGGGCGGATTGGGAGGCGATGGGAAGCCGCGCCTTCCACGCCCGGTTGGCGGAGATCGACCCCTTGCTGGCGTCGCGGCTCACTCCCGGCGACACCCAGCGCAATCTGCGCGGCTACGAGGTGTGGATGGCCACCGGCAAACCGCTTTCCTGGTGGCAGGCGCAAGGAAAGGCCGCGCCTTACGGCCGGAACGATTTCGAGATCGTTTCCGTGATGCCGGAACGCGCGGAGCTTTATGCGCGCTGCAACGCGCGGTTCGACGCGATGCTGGCCGCCGGGGCGCTGGCGGAAGTAAAGACCGTGCTGGAATCCGGCCTGGCGCCGGAAGCGCCGGTCATGAACATTATCGGCGTGCCTGAGCTTTCGGCGCATCTGCGCGGCGAGCATAGCCTGGAGGAAGCCGCCGCCCGCGCCAGACAGGCCACCCGCAACTACGCCAAGCGTCAGCTTACGTGGTTCCGGCATCAGCTGCCGCCTTAAACCCCTCATAACCGACTTTTTCCGCGGATCCGGCCTAAACACCTGTTTTTATCATCTAAGCGCAAGTGCCGGTTGATTATTTCCTTACGATTGCTTACCGTTTATCGCCTATGTCCTCTCCCGAATCCCTGAGCGGCGCCGAAGTCATCGTTAAAACCCTGCTTGACGAAGAGGTGGAGCACATCTTCGGCTACCCGGGCGGCGCGGTGCTGCCGCTGTATGACGCCATTTTCAAGCAGAACCGCCTGCGGCATATCCTGGTGCGGCACGAGCAGGCGGCCACCCATGCCGCCGAAGGCTATGCGCGCTCCACCGGCAAGGTGGGGGTGGTATTGGTCACCAGCGGCCCCGGCGCCACCAACGCCGTCACCGGCCTCACCGACGCGCTGTGCGACTCCATTCCGCTCGTCGTCATCACCGGCCAGGTGCCGACCCATCTGATTGGCAACGACGCCTTCCAGGAGTGTGACACCGTCGGCATCACCCGGCCCTGCA
>JAFATP010000148.1 GCA_019243895.1 Alphaproteobacteria bacterium | reverse complement strand
TTGATGCATCGACTGATAAAGCCTGGGGTGAGGCGCGCGCTCCGGCAGCAGAATGCTCACCAGTGCCGCCGCGGAGAGCAAGGCGGATAAGGCGTCGGCACGCGCCATCAGCCGGGATGCCACCGGCTCCATCAGCTCGCCGGTGAGCGTGCCGAGCTGATCCGGCAGCCGCGCCTTCCAGCTGACCATCACGGCATTTCCCGGCTGCCAAAGCCCGCGGCCGGTTTTACCCGCCACGCCGCGCGCCAGGCCGCCGATGACACCGTGATCCTTGCTTAAAACCTTGATAATGCCGTTATGTTCCGCATGGCGGCGAACCGAGAGAACGAAGGCGCGATCGGTGAAATGCATGGGTCTTGAAAATGAAAATGGGCGAGCCATATTAACATTTATCAGGTGCCGGATGGACCTGATTCATTAATAAACCTAGCTTATGTAAGGAGGTTATATGCACGCTTTCGATTTGTCACCCTTATTCCGTTCCACGGTAGGTTTTGACCGCTTGAACCAGATGCTGGACGCGGCGTCCAAAATGGACGAGCGCACTCAGCCCTATCCGCCGTATAATATTACCAAAACCGGCGAGGACGAGTATCAGATCGTGATGGCCGTGGCAGGTTTCCGCAAGGAAGACATCACTATTACGGCGCAGGAGAACGTGCTGACGGTTAGCGGCGCGCAGAGCGAAACGTTGGAGGATTCGGGCGTGGCGTTTCTGCATCGCGGCATCGCCCAGCGCAATTTCGAGCGCAAGTTTCAGCTGGCGGATCACGTGAAGGTGAAAGACGCCTCGCTGGAAGACGGTCTGCTGACGCTGCAGCTGAAGCGCGAGATTCCCGAGGAGAGCAAGCCGCGCACTATCGCCATTCATGGCGGCAACGGCGGCGCAGTCTCTAAGGAATCCGCTAAAAAACGCGTGGCGTAATCGCGCCGGGGCCATATCCGCCGGGGCTTCGGCTCCGGCGGATTTTCTTAAGCCAGCTTGCCGATTTCTGCCAGCAGCGCGGCAATCGGCGCCAGCTTTTCCGCGTCTTCTTTCCATTCCGCCATATAAATCAGCTTCTGGTCCGGCCGCAGCTTCAGCGTCGTCGGGCGTTTGGCGATATAGGCCAGCAAGGCTTCCGGCCGGGCGAAACGATCCTGATAAAACGCAATCACGGCGCCCTTCGGCCCGGCGTCGATCCGCGCGACGCCCGCCGCCTTGCACAGCTGTTTCAGGCGCATGATCTCCAGCAGATGCTCAACCTCCTCCGGCAGCGGCCCGAAGCGGTCGACCAGCTCGGCGGCGAAGCTTTCGGTTTCCGCAATGCTTTCCAGCCTCGCCGCGCGCCGGTAAAGGCCCAGGCGCAATTGTAAATCCGCCACGTAATCCTCCGGAATCAGCACCGAAAGCCCGAGATTGATCTGCGGGCTCCAATCCGTCTCCACCGGCGGCATATCCTTCTGCTCCGCTTTCAGCGCCAGCACCGCCTCCTCCAGCATCTGCTGATACAGCTCCACTCCCACTTCGCGGATATGCCCGCTCTGCTCTTCGCCCACCAGGTTGCCGAAGCCGCGGATGTCCATGTCGTGGCTGGCCACCTGGAAGCCCGCGCCCAGCGCATCCAGCGATTGCATCACCTCCAGCCGCCGCGTGGCGTTCGGCGTCATCTCACGGTGCGGCGGCAGCAGGAAATAGGCATAGGCGCGCAGCTTGCCGCGCCCGACACGCCCGCGCAGCTGATAAAGCTGCGACAGGCCGAAGCGGTCGGCGCGGTGCACAATCAGGGTGTTGGCGGCGGGAATGTCCAGCCCGGATTCGATAATGGCGGTGGACAGCAGCACGTCGAACGCGCCGTCATAAAACGCGTTCATGGTTTCGTCCAGCGCCGATGCCGCCATCTGCCCATGCGCCACCGCAATGCTCAGTTCCGGCACCAATGCGGCCAGCTTCGCCTTGACGTCTCCGATGTCCTTGATGCGCGGCGTCACCACGAACGAACGCCCGCTCCGGTGCTTCTCCCTGAGCAGCGCCTCGCGCAGGGCAAGCGTATCCCACGGCGTCACAAAGCTGCGCACGCTCAGCCGGTCCACCGGCGGCGTGGTGATCAGCGACAGCGAGCGCACCCCCGTCAGCGCCATGTGCAGCGTGCGGGGAATGGGGGTGGCCGAAAGCGTCAGCACGTGCACGTCGGCCTTCAGGCGTTTCAGCTTCTCCTTCTGCGCCACGCCGAAATGCTGCTCCTCGTCCACGATTACCAGGCCGAGGTGCGAGAATTCCACCTTTCCCGAAAGCAGCGCATGCGTGCCAATGACGATATCCACGCTGCCGTCCTTTAGGCCCTCGCGCGTCTTGCGCTGTTGCGCCGCGCCCACCATGCGGGAGAGCTGCGCCACATTGATGCCGAAGCCGTCGAAGCGGATGGAGAAGTTTTTATAATGCTGGCGCGCCAGCAGCGTGGTGGGCACCACCACCGCCACCTGCATGCGCGGCTGTGCGTGCGTGGCGGCAAAGGCGGCGCGCAACGCTACTTCCGTTTTGCCGAAGCCCACATCGCCGCACACCAGCCGGTCCATCGGGCGCCCGGAGGCCAGGTCTTCCATCACGTCGTCAATGGCGCGCTGCTGATCCTCGGTTTCCATATAGGGAAAGCGCGCGCAGAATGCCTCGTAAGCCTGTCCCACAGCGGCAAGCGCGGGCGCGGTTTTCAGCTGGCGTTCGGCGGCCACCGCCAGCAGCGCCTCGGCGGCCAGCTTGATGCGCTCTTTCAGCTTGCTCTTGCGCGCCTGCCACGAAGCGGCGCCCAGCTTGTCCAGCGCCACGCCTTCGTCGTCGCTGCCGTAACGGGAAAGCAGCTCGATATTCTCCACCGGCACGAACAGCCGGTCGTCATCCGCGTAGGTCAGCTTCAGGCAATCATGCCGCGCGCCCTGCACCTCCAGCGTCACCAGCCCGTCATAACGGCCGATGCCGTGTTCGCGATGCACCGCTAATTCGCCTTCCATGAAATTAGCCGCTTCCGCCAGGAACACTTCCGGCGCTTTGCGGCGCTTTGCCGCGCGTATGATGCGCTCGCCCAGCAAATCCTGCTCGGTGATGACGGCAACCGTCTCGCTTTCGAAGCCGCTTTCCAGCGGCAGCACCGCGATGCCGATGCTTTTGCCGCCGATGCTTCCCGCCTCCTTCCAGTTTTCCACCCGCACCGTGTGCGCGCCGTGTTCGGTGAGCAGCGCCCGCAACCGCTCCGTGGACCCGGCGGACAATCCGGCGAGCAAAATGGATTTTCCTTCCGCCCGCTTTTCGGCGGCGTAGCCGCGCAGCTGCTCGACCGGATTGACATCATTGTGCCGCCGCAGCGCCGCCAGATCCGGTGCGGAACGCAGCCGAAGCGACAGCGCGGCGGGACCGGCAAAAGGAGAAAAGGCGACGGCACGTTTCTCCTCCAGCGCTTGGCCCCACGCCTCCGGCATTACATACAGCCGGTCCGGCGGCAGGGGGTGATACGGCATGTCATCCTTCAGCCGCGACGATTGAGCGTCGACGCGCGCCTGATAATGATCCGCAATGGTCTCCTGCCGCTCCGCGACGGATTTTTCCGCCTGCGCCGAGAAGGTCACCACGGCGTGCGGCATGTAATCGAACAGCGTGTCCATGGACGGGTAAAACAACGGCAGCCAATGTTCCATGCCGGGGAATTGCTGGCCGGCGGAAATGGCCTCATATAGCGGATCGTGGCGGCTGACGGCGCCGAACTGGGCGCGATACGCGTCACGGAAGCGGGCGATGCCTTCCTCCGTTAACGGCACTTCGCTGACGGGGCTCAGCGCGATGTCCGCAAACTCACCGGTGGAGAGCTGCGTCAGCGGGTCAAACGTGCGCATGGACTCAATTTCGTCGCCGAAAAAATCCAGGCGCAGCCCTTCCGTCCCGCCTGCCGGGATCAGGTCGATGATGCTGCCGCGCAGCGCGAATTCCCCCGGCTCGATGGCCTTGGCGGTGCGGCGGTAGCCGTTTTCGTTCAAAAATTGCAGAAGGGTCTCGCGCGGCACCGCCTCCTGTTTCCGCAGCGTAAGCGTGGCGCGCGCCATCCCCGCCCTAGGCGGTAATTTCTGTAGCACGGCATTGGCGGTGGCCAGCACCACCAGCGGCGTCTCGCTGTTATAGGATGCAAGACGCGCCAGCGTGCGCAGCCTTTCGGCCACTAATGCCGGGCGCGGCGACACGCGGTCATATGGCAGGCAGTCCCACGCCGGGAATCGCAAAATTTCCGCGCGCGGCGCGAAAAACGGCAATGCCTGGGCCAGCTGTTCCTGGTCGCGGTCATTGACAGAAATATGCAGCACCGCCTCCGCCCGCGGCAGCGGCGTGGCGGCGCCCTTGAGCAACGCCGCAATCGCGGGCGCGGCGGCGGCTTCCGGAACACTGGAAAGCGTTAGATGGGAAGGCTCGGGCGGCGTCACGGCGGCGGGGAGCCCATCGCTTTCAGCAGGGAAAGGAGCGGGCCGTATTCCGCCCTGGCGGGGGGAGATTTGTCGGTCAGCCAGTCCCAGATATCGGCGTCGTTTTCCTCCAGCAGCGCGGCATAAATTGAAAGCATAGGTTCTTCAAGGGCATGCAGGTGGGTGTGAGCGAACTGCCCCAATACCAGGTCCGTTTCCTTGCAGCCGCGATGCGTGCTGCGGTAAAGCAGGCGCTTGAGTGCAGGTGAGGTTAAGCCTTTATTCATTTTGTTTCTTTACGCTTTTATTATTACGTTGCCTAGCAGTAAGAGCTTAATCAAAGGAATCGCGCAATCATGATTCAAAGCCAGAGCCATCGCGGCAATGACGCCGTTATCACCGTCTGTCAGAATAATCAGAGCCGGCGTATCGAGATCCGGGAAATCAACGAATCGGCAGCGGCGGCGCTGGGATACGGCGCTGGCGAAGTGGTAGGACGGTCGCTGACGGAATTCCTGCCCAAGCGCATCGACAGCCTGCTCAATGAATATGTGGAATTCGAGGATGACGGCAATGATGTGGGAGGGGTGCTGTCCAAGGTGCAATCCTTCTGTATCGTAGACCGCCAGGGCAAGGAGGTGGGGTTCCGCCTGAAAGTGCTGCGCAGTGAGTCGCTGGACGGCAATGCCTATTTCCGCCTTATCCTGCAAAGTCGGGTGGCGGATAAGAAAGACGAAGCCTTCCGCGCGCTGCTGCGCGAGAACTTCAAGGGTCATGAGGTGCTGGAGCCTCATACCTCGCTGCCGGACCGCAACTCGCTGGCAAAAGACGTGGACCTGGTTCATTACTACGTCACCAAAGACGCCCTGCGCGCCTCGCTGGCGCTGTTGCAGCTGGATCAGCACGCCACCTTGCTGGAGCGGGGAGGCGAGGATGCAGCCTATGCGGCGTTGAAGCATATCGCCCTGATCGCCCGGCAAAACCTGCGCACGGATGATACGATCGGTTGCCTGGACAGCAGGCGGCTGGGACTCATCCTGCTGGATACCACGTCGGAGGCGGCCCGCATGGTGCTGAACCGGCTGCGCTGGGCGGTGGCGGCACATCCTTTTTCATTGGCCGACGGGCATCCCATGCCGCTCACCGTCAGCATCGCCTTCCTGCTGATCGACGGCGACGCCAGCCGCAAGGACACGCTCCAGCGCGCCGAGCAGAGCATCGCCCGCCTGCAAACGGATGGCAACGCGCTGGTGGAAGCGGCATAATCCATTGACGCCTGCCGCCGCGCGGCTACGATGCCGCATGCGCCCCGCGTTATTGCACGGCTTGTTCGCTCCCGTCTCCAGGCTTATGGGCGTCGGCCCGCAACTGGCCCAGGCCATCGCACGGCTGATTCCGCCGCCGGAAGGCCAGGACGCGCCGCTGGTGCGCGATCTGTTATTCCTGCTGCCCAGCGGTCTGATCGACCGGCGCGCCACCTTTCCCCTGCGCGAAACGCCGGACGGCATCACCGCCACGTTTGTGGTGCGGGTGGAGGGGCATCATCCGCCGCCGCCGCGCTCCCGCAAGCCGTATAAGGTGGTTTGCGGCAATGACACCGGCACGCTGACGCTGGTGTTCTTCCATGTGACGGGGGATTATCTCCTGCGCTCGCTTCCGGTGGGAGAACAGCGCGTGGTGAGCGGGCGCGTGGAGCATTTTGACATGCGCACGCAGATGACGCATCCGGACATCATCGCGCCGCTGTCGCAATTGGCAGCGGTGCAGCGCATCGAGCCGGTGTATCCACTCACGGCAGGCATCACCAACCGGCAGCTGGCAGCGTTCATTCAGCGGGGATTGAGCGAAGTGCCGCCGCTTGCCGAATGGATTGATGCGGAAACGCTGGCGCGGCACGGCTGGCGGGATTTCAAGCAAACGCTGACGCAGGCGCACGCACCGCAAGGGGAGGCGGACTTACAGCCGCAAAGCCCCGTTCGCATGCGCCTGGCATATGACGAGGCGCTCTCGGTGCAGCTGCATCTGGCACTGCTGCGCGCGCGCAGGCAGGAAAAGCCGGGGCGGTCTTTGCGTTCCGCCGGGGCGCTGCGGGACGCGGTGCGGGAGCGCCTGCCGTTTTCCCTCACCGATGGGCAGCGTCAGGCGCTATCGCAGATCGACGCGGATATGGCATCCGGCCGCCGCATGGCGCGCATTCTGCAAGGCGATGTCGGCAGCGGCAAAACGCTGGTGGCGCTGCTGGCGGCGCTGACCGTAGCGGAGGAGGGCGCGCAAGCCGCCATTCTCGCGCCGACGGAGCTGATCGCCCAGCAGCATTATGACACCTTCACGCGCTGGTGCAATGGCCTGAAGCTGAATATCGTGCTGCTCACCGGCGCCGTGCGCGGCGCGGCGCGGGCGGAACGGCTGGAAGCGCTGGCGGGCGGGCAGGCGCAGATCGCCATCGGCACCCACGCGCTGCTGCAGGAGCATGTCGCATTCGCCGACCTCGCCTTGATCGTGGTAGATGAGCAGCAGCGCTTCGGAGTGGCGCAACGCATGGCGATGAACGCCAAAGGCGATGCGCCGCACCTGTTGCAAATGACGGCCACGCCCATTCCGCGCACCCTTTCCATGACGCTCTACGGCGATATGGATATTACCCTCATCACCGACAAGCCGCCCGGCCGCCGGCCCATCACCACCCGCACCGTTCCGGCAGGGCGCGCCGAGGATCTTACCGATAGGCTGGCGCAGGCGCTGGCGCGCGGAGAGAAGGCCTATTGGATCTGCCCGCTGATCGAAGACGGGGACGTGCTGGCGGCCACCGACGTGGCGGCGGCGGAGGCGCGGTTCTCCACTTTCCGCGCGCTTTTCGGCGAGCAGGTGGCGCTGGTGCACGGTCGCATGAAAGCCCCCGCCCGGCATGAGGCGCTGCGGCAGTTCGCCTCCGGCGGCGCGCGCCTGCTGGTGGCTACCACCGTGGTGGAGGTGGGGGTGGACGTGCCGGACGCCACCATCATCATCATCGAGCAGGCGGAACGCTTCGGGCTTTCCCAGCTGCACCAGCTGCGCGGACGGGTGGGGCGCGCCGACAAAGCTTCCGCCTGCGTGCTGCTGTATAGCGACAATGCGGTGGAAACGGCGCGGGCGCGGTTGAGCGCGGTGCGCGACACCGAAGACGGCTTCGCCATCGCCGAAGCCGACCTGGCCATTCGCGGCAGCGGGGAGTTGCTCGGCACGCGGCAAAGCGGGCTGCCGCGCTTCCGCTTCATCGACCTGGCCCTGCACCAGAAACTGATCGCCGAGGCCCGCGCCGACGCCATCGCCATGCTGAAGCAGGATCCAGCGCTCGCCTCGCCGCGCGGCCAGGCGCTGAAGATGCTGTTGGCGCTTTACGGGTATACGCATGACTTCTGATCCCCCCTGGGCGATAGGGCTGATGAGCGGCACTTCGCTGGACGGCATCGACGCCGCGCTGCTGCGCACAGACGGCGAGCGCATTGCCGAGCGCGGAGCGTGGCTGACGCTTCCTTATGACGATGCTTTCCGCGCCTGCCTGCGGCGCTTGATCGCGGGCCGGGAGGATGCGCCTGCGGAGCGGGAGCTCACGCTGCGCCACGCCGAAGCGGTGACGGCGCTGTTGCGGAAAGCAGGGCTGGCGGCGGCGGATATCCGTGTGGTTGGCTTCCACGGCCAGACCATCCGCCACCGGCCCGAAGAGAAAATTACGCTGCAGATCGGCGACGGGGCATTGCTGGCGCAGGCGGCCGGCATCGACGTGGTGGGCGATTTCCGCAGCGCCGACGTGCAAGCGGGCGGCCAGGGTGCGCCGCTGGTGCCGCTGTATCATGCGGCCTTGGCAGCCGACCTGCCCAAGCCGGCGGCGATTCTGAACATCGGCGGCGTGGCCAATGTGACATGGATCGGCGATGACGGGATTCTCGCTTTCGACACCGGCCCCGGCAACGCGCCCATCAACGACGCGGTGCATCAGGCCACCGGCGCGGAATGCGACGAGGACGGAAAGCTGGCGCTATCCGGCACGCCGGACGAAGCAATGCTGAATTCGTGGCTGAAGCATTCTTTTTTTGCCGCGAAGCCGCCCAAATCGCTTGACCGCAACGCGTTCGATTTCGGCGCGGCGGCCACGCTGGCGCTGCCGGACCGCATCGCCACGCTGACGCGATTTACCGCGGCCTGCGCGGCGCAAAGCCTGCCGCATCTGCCGCAGGCGCCTCGGGCGTGGTATGTCTGCGGCGGCGGGCGTCATAATGCCGCGCTGATGGGCCATTTGCGGCAATTGCTGGGCGCGGTGCAGCCGGTGGAAACGCTGGGTTGGGAGGGCGACGCGCTGGAGGCCCAGGCCTTCGCTTTCCTCGCCATGCGCCATTTGCGCGGCTTGCCGCTGTCGCTGCCCACCACCACCGGCGTGCCCCGGCCCATGCCGGGCGGGGTGCTGCATCGCGCAGGTTAAATCATCGTCCTCTTGCCGGAGGCGTAAGGAACGCTTCCGCAATCTTCAGGCCTTCTCGGATGATGCCGGTAAGCTCTTTCCGATCGTTGGCGGGGAGCGGCGCGGCATCGATTTGCCCGATTGCCTCTTTATAATATTTTGCCACCGTTCTCACGCCGCCATCATCGTATGCATCCGGCGTGGCCAGGGAAAGATGCTTAGGGTTAACTTTGGGATATAAGATAGCAATGGCTTCATTCAGTTTTTTTCGCGCGCCTGCAAGCGTTTCCTGCCGGGCTGGGGAAAGGCCATCCATTTTTTCGCATGCCCGTCCCGCGGCGTCCATGATGTTCAAATAGGGAGATTTAAGAATTTTCTCCACTTTCATGCCTTCGGGACTTTTTGCAACGACCGAACCCCGCACCGCTGTGGCATCCGGGAATTCAGGGATATATTCTTCCACGGTGGCCCCGCCCGGCAAGTCGGTGGGAACAGTATGATCCAACCCCTTCATCGGCTCTCTCAATTCAATGGAAGGAATCTCCAGCGGGCCGGTGACGCCGCGGTTTTTCCGCGCTGTTTCTCCTTTGCGGACGGAAAATGCCATTTCCGCCATATCGCTTATATGCATTGAACCAGCGTAAACCGCATATTTGCCGCGATCGCCTATACCCCGCGCGACCTTGATGATATTGTCGTCGATCTGATCCGTAATCCTTGCAAGCACTTCGGGATCGGTATCGTGGGCATACATATCGGGCGTAATGTCCGGATAGGCGCCATAGGGTTTAATCCCGCATTCCACGGCTTTTCGGATGATCGCCAGATATTCCTGAACGGAGCCTTCCGTAAAATTCCACTCCGCCGCCAGTTTTCGGCGAATCGCTTCTTCCCCTGCCGTTCCCTTGGAATCAAAATAAACATCCAGCAGCTTCTGATCCGATTCCCGAAACATCTCCAGCACGAGGGATTTGCAATCGGATGCCGCCAATTGATCGATCACCGACGCGCCGCCAGCGCCGGGCCGGTACATCATGAAGCGGGAGGAATCGTCGATATGCGCCTCACCGATGAAAAGACCCGGATTGTCCTTCAGCAGACGTTCGACGTCGTTCAGAAGCTCGCTGTTATCGAAAGAAAAGTTCGGATCACCTTTTCCAACCTCCGCGGGGCCGGCGTCCGACTTGTTATGACTGCGCGTGCCGAAAAATTCATAGCCTATTCCCGCGCCGCTCCCTATAACGGCCAGCGCGAGCATGATCTTGGTGGCAGTTGTCTGCCACCACGGCTTTGCTTCCCCCGCGTGGGGCAAGCCATGAAATTTTTGCCGTTGCAGCCGCTTTTTTCGAGACACAGCCTTCTATCCTCGTTCAATACAGAACAACAGGATATCAGGAAAACTCAGGGCGTGTGTGAAGATCCGGTTACATTTACCAAAAGTAATCTTTAGCTTCAATCCCGAGGCAGTTGCCGCCGCTTCTTGTCGGGGCGCGTTCGGCGCTTGGCGGCGAATTCCTCCTGCTGTCCAACCACATAGGTTTTTACCGTTTCGGCGAGATCGTCCAGCTGGTTGCGGTAATAATGATCAGCGCCTGGAATGATGGTATATTGCACCCGGGCTCCGGCCTGTGAGCCCAGGCGGGTGGCAAGCTTGCTCACCGCTTCTTCGGACACCACGTCGTCCTTATCGCCCATCGTGATCAATCCGGCGGCAGGGCACGGGGAGAGGAACGAGAAATCATAGAGATTCGCCGGAGGCGAAACGGCGACGAACGCTTCCAACTCCGGGCGGCGCATCAGCAATTGCAGGGCAATCCATGAGCCGAAGGAAAACCCGCCGATCCAGCAAATGCCGGCGTTGGGGTTCTGCTGCTGCAGCCAGTCCAGGGCGGTGGCGGCGTCGGTGAGCTCGCCGATGCCGTCGCTGTAACTGCCCTGCGAACGCCCTACGCCGCGGAAATTGAAGCGCAGGCAGGCGAACCCGCTTTCCACGAACGCCTGGTAGAGCGTGTACACCACTTTATTATTCATGGTGCCGCCGTATAGCGGATGCGGGTGCAGCAGCAGCGCCACCGGCGCGCCCTTGCCGGGGCCGGGGTGGTAACGCGCCTCCAGGCGGCCTTCCGGCCCGTTCAGTATCACTTCCGGCATGAATTTTACCTAAAAAGTTGCGGCTTATTATCCAATCCGCTAGGTTGATAGGCCGCATATATATGGAATCTCTATGGCGCTATTCAAGAAGATAATGCATTCTGGGCCCGGTGATGCCCTATATTGATTCGATTTTCGCCCGCGACCCGGCGGCGCGTTCCCGGCTGGAAGTGCTGCTTTGCTACCCTGGCGTGCACGCCGTGGCGATTTATCGTGTGGCGCATCTGTTATGGCAGGTGCGGTTGCTGAAACTGCCGGCGCGGCTACTCACTTACCTCGCCCGCATCATTACCGGCATCGAGATTCACCCCGGCGCGCGCATCGGCAAAGCGCTGTTCATCGATCACGGTTTCGGCGTGGTGATCGGAGAAACCGCCTCCATCGGGGACGACGTGACTATTTATCATGACGTTACGCTGGGCGGCACTTCGCTGCATCAGGGCGTGCGCCACCCGCAGGTGGGCAACGGCGTCATCATCGGCGCGGGCGCGCAGCTGCTGGGACCGATCCGCATCGGCGATTTCGCGCGCATCGGCTCCAACGCCGTGGTCATTTCCGACGTGGCGCCGCAGGCCACCATGGTGGGCGTTCCCGCACGCGCCGTGGAGGAGCATCGGGAACGCGCCCGCGCGGCATCGCACGTGTTCGAGGCATATGGCACGCCGCAGGACTCTCATGCCTATCCGACGCTGGCGGCGCTGGACGCGATGGCGAACGACATCAAGGCCTTGCAGGAGCGCGTGGCGGAACTGGAGGCGCGCGAGGCGGGCATTGCCAGCACCGCCACGCAATGGGAAGGAAGCGACGTATGATGCTCAGCACAAAGGTGCGTTACGCGGTGATGGCTATGGTGGAACTGGCGGGCAGAAGCAGCGCGCGGCCAGTGCCACTCTCCGAGCTGGCGCAATCGCAATCCATCCCCCTGCCGTATCTGGAGCAGATTTTCGCGCGTTTGGGCAAAAAAGGACTGGTGGAATCCGTACGCGGGCCGGGCGGCGGCATCCTGCTGGCGCGCGGCGCGCAGTACGTCACCGTTGGCGAAATCGTGGAGGCCATGGAAGAAAAAATGAAAATGACGCGTTGCGAAGGGCAGCATGAGCTGGGCTGCATGCCGACCCACGCGCGCTGCGCCACCCATGATCTGTGGGAAGGGCTGGAACAGCGCATGCATGAATACCTGAACGGCATTGCATTAAGCGACATCCATCCGCGCCATGAACGTTTACCTCGATTATAACGCCACCGCGCCGCTGCTTCCCGCCGTGCGCGAGGTTATGGCGGAGCATCTGGCATTGCCGCTGAATCCTTCCTCCGTGCATCGCTGGGGCCGGAAAGCGGGGGCGCTGGTGGAGGCGTCGCGCCGCATCGTGGCCGAAGCGGTGTGCACTTTTCCGGCGGAGGTGTTTTTCTGCGGCAGCGGCACGGAAGCCAATAACTGGGCGCTGCGCGGCGTGCCGCAGCGGCGCGTGCTGGCTTCCGCCGTCGAACATGCGTCCGTGCTGCGCCACGCCGACGCTCTTTTCCCGGTGAATGCCGACGGCATTGCCGACCTGGCGGCGCTGGAAAAGATGCTGGCGGCGGAGCCGGTGCCTGTGCTGGTTTCGCTGATGCTGGCCAATAACGAAACCGGCGTTATCCAGCCGGTGGCGGAGGTGAGCGCGCTGTGCCGAAGCCATGCCGCGCTGCTGCATTGCGATGCCTCCCAGGCGCTGGGGAAAATTCCCATCGATTGCGGCATGCTTGGAGCGGATATGCTGACGCTCTCGGCGCATAAGTTCGGCGGGCCGGCGGGCGCGGCGGCGTTGGTAGTGCGCGGCGGGGTTTCGCTTGCGCCGCTGCTGACGGGCGGCGGGCAGGAAAACAGGCAGCGCGCCGGCACCGAAAACGTTGCCGCCGTCGCCGGGTTTGCCTGCGCCGTACAGCATCTTGACTTCGCCGGGATGGGCAGAATGTGCCGCTGGCTGGATGAAATGACCGCACGCATTGCCGAAAAAAGTGGCGGCACGTCCCATTGGGGGGGCACTTGGGCCCATTGCGTCCCATGCCTGCCGAACACGCGGATGCTGCTGATGCCGGGGGTAGACAGCGAAATGCAGCTGATGCAGTTCGACCTCGCCGGCATTGCGGTGGGCGCCGGTTCCGCCTGCGCTTCCGGCCGCATTGAGCCGAGCCACGTGCTGAGCGCCATGGGAATGCCGCCGGAAGCGGCGAAAACCGCCATTCGGGTCAGCGGCGGATGGGGGACGACAAAGGCCGAAATCCAGGCGTTCACCCACACCTGGCTGCGGATTTTCCATTCTCTTTCGCTCTCTTGCGCTGCATAAGCTTGCAACCCGTGATATACTACACTATATGTTTGAATAGTTGATTCTTTATCTCAACAATTATATGGCCACACCCCCCAAAATTAAGCTGCCGATTTATCTCGATTATCAGGCAACTACGCCGATGGACCCGCGCGTGCTGAGTGCGATGATCCCTTATTTCACCGAGAAATTCGGCAATCCGCATTCGCGCAGCCATGCTTATGGCTGGGAAGCCGAGGAAGCATCGGAAATCGCTCGGGAAAAAATAGCAGGGCTGATCGGCGCCGACGCCAAGGAAATCGTGTTCACCTCCGGGGCCACGGAATCCAACAACCTTGCCATCAAGGGCATCGCCCGCTTTTACAAGAGCCGGAAGAACCACATCGTCACGCTGGTCACCGAGCATAAGTGCGTGCTGGATTCCTGCCGCCACCTGGAACAGGAGGGGTTTGAAGTCACCTACCTGCCGGTGGAAAGCAACGGGCTGGTGGATTTGAATAAATTGCAGGACGCCATCCGCGACAACACCGTGCTGGTGTCGGTCATGGCGGTGAACAATGAGATCGGCGTGATCCAGCCTCTGATCGAAATCGGCCGTATCTGTCGTGAGAAAGGCGCGTTCTTCCATTGCGACGCGGCGCAAGGGTTCGGCAAGATTCCGCTGGACGTGGAAAGCATGAATATCGATGCGATGAGCATCTCCGGGCATAAAATCTACGGGCCCAAGGGCATCGGCGCGCTTTATATGCGCCGCCGTCCGCGCGTGCGGCTGGAGCCGCTGGTTTCCGGCGGCGGGCAGGAACGGGGCTTCCGCTCCGGCACGCTGCCGACGCCGCTGGCGGTGGGGCTGGGCGAAGCCGCCGCCATCGCCAAGGCGGAAATGGGCACGGAAGCGGAGCGGCTGCGCAGCTATTACAACCGGTTTCTCAGCGAGTTGCTGGACGGCATTCCGGAGGTGTATCTCAACGGCGACCGCGAACGGCGCTGGCCGGGCAATGTGAATTTGAGTTTCGCCTATGTGGAGGGCGAATCCATGATCATGGCGATCAAGGACCTGGCGGTATCTTCCGGCTCCGCCTGCACCTCGGCGTCGCTGGAGCCGTCTTACGTGCTGCGGGCGCTGGGCGTGGGCGAAACGCTGGCGCATACCTCCATCCGTTTCGGCTTCGGCCGCTTCACCACGGACGCGGAAATTGACTATGCAATTGCGCTGATTAAGGGTAGTATTGCCAAGCTGCGGGAGATGAGCCCGCTATGGGAAATGGTGCAGGAAGGCATCGACCTCGACAAGGTGCAATGGGCGGGGCATTAAGGGAGTTAGATTTTATGAGTTTTACGGCAGGGTTAGGAAAATCAGCGGATGCAGGAGCGGTTTCTTTGCAGGCAAAAAAAATCACTGAAATTGTGGAAGAGTATCCGCATCTTTTTACGGAAGGGGATGCGTCAGATGCCTCAACACTCAATACTACTCAACGCAGGGCACAACGCGCCGCTGTCTTAAGCGTTGCGCGCACCATTGGAGACGAACAAAATGCGCCCAGCAATGAAGAACTCGCCAAACGGGTTGCCGAGAGATATCATGAATATTTGGCGCGTCCTGAATTATCGACAGTAGAGTTTGCGAGCGTACCAAGAGGATAATATGTCTTATAGCGAAAAAGTGATCGATCATTACGAAAACCCGCGCAATGTCGGCTCGCTGCCGAAGGATGACAGGAATGTCGGCACCGGGCTGGTGGGAGCGCCCGCCTGCGGCGACGTGATGAAATTGCAGATACGCGTCAACGCGCAAGGGGTGATCGAAGAAGCCAAGTTCAAAACTTTCGGCTGCGGATCGGCTATCGCCTCCTCCTCGCTGATCACGGAATGGGTGAAGGGCCGAACGCTGGACGACGCCATGACCATTAAGAACACGGACGTGGCGGAATATCTGTGCCTGCCGCCGGTGAAGATTCACTGCTCGGTGCTGGCGGAAGACGCCATCAAGGCCGCCATCGAGGATTGGCGCCGGAAACAAGCCGAAAACGACGACGCCAGCGGGACGACGTCGCAGGCAGCTTAAGGCGGGAGGCAGCACGGCATTATGGCAGCCCCGCTCATCACCATCTCCGCCGCCGCCGCCCAGCGCATCAAAGCGCTGCTGAGCAGCCGCGGCAAGCCCGCCGCCGGGGTGCGGGTGGGAGTACGCACGCGCGGCTGCTCCGGCCTCTCCTATACCATCGAATATGCCGATGAAATCAGCGCCTATGACGAGGTAGTGCGCGGAGAGGACTTCACCGTGCTGATTGACCCCAAGGCGGTGATGTTTTTAATCGGCACCGAGATGGATTATGTTGAAGAAAAATTAAAAAGCGGCTTTATATTTCGTAATCCGAATGAAAAAGGGCGCTGCGGCTGCGGCGAAAGTTTTCATGTGTAGGGAATAAGACGCCGCCACCCGAGGCGCGACAGGAGCAGGAGCATGACGACCGACTATTTTACGCTGCTCAGCATGGAGCGCCGCTTCGACATCGACCCCGTAAT
>JAFATP010000062.1 GCA_019243895.1 Alphaproteobacteria bacterium | reverse complement strand
ATTTTTCAATATTGATATTCTCCTTGGCGGTGGTGAACACCTCCTCGTCCTTCTCCCAGAACACATCCGCTTCATCCTTGGGAAAGAACGAGTAGTCGGTTTTGCCGAGCACGTCGGCTTCCGCCTTGCCCATTAAGCGCCAGAAAGCGCTGTTGCCTTCCACCAGCCGGTGCTGACGGTCCTTGACGAAAATAGGATCGGCCACGTGATTGATAATGTTCTTCAGGAATATCCGCGAATTATGCAGCTGGTTCATCATGTCCGCCATCTCCCGCGACTGCTTGCGGCTAACGAATCTGCGCAGGGCTCCGGCAAAAAGAGACCGCCCGCCCGCCGCCTCTTTCAGGCTGGTGTCGATCAGCGCGTGCAGGCCGGCGGTGCCGCCAATGCGCGGTTTCTGCGAAGCATTGAAAAACAAATAAACTCCCAGCATGGATAGCGCAAAAAGCATCAGCAGCACCGTCAGAACCGGCGACGGCGCGAAAAACGCCTGTAAGAGACAATCGGCAAGCGCGCCCGCCAGCACTGCGGCGAGCATTCCTGCCATGGTGGAAACGCGGTAGGCCATTGCTGCTCCGTCAGCCGCTCTGCATATCAATCAGGTGCGGCGGGAAGCGTAAAATAAAAGGTCGAGCCTTCATTGGGCTGGGACTCCAGCCACAGGGTGCCGCCGTGCAGCTCCACGATTTTTTTTGCCAAGGTCAATCCCATCCCGGCGCCCGGATAATCCTCTTCCTTGTTCAGCTTGCGGAACATGATAAAGACGGCTTCGAAATGCTGCGGCGCGATGCCGATGCCGTTGTCGCGCACGGAAAGCATCCACTGCCCGCCCTTGTGCTGCGCGCTCACGGCGATCTCCGGCGGCTTGACGCAAAATTTAAGCGCGTTGCCGAGCACGGCGTCAAACAGCATGTACAGCCGTTCCCTGTCGCCCATTACCTGCGGCAGCGGGCCGGTTTCCACCTTTGCGCCTTTCGCGCTAATCTGCGGCCCCGCTTCTTTCAGCCAGGCGTCCACCAGTTGCCGGGTATCCACCTTTTCCATGCGCAACGGCACCGTGTTCAACCGTGAGAACTTAATCAGCTCTCCCAGCAGAAGCTGCGCCTTCCTGCCGCTGTCGACGATGAGATCGAGATAGCGCAGCCCTTTTTCATCCAGCACGGGATTATATTTGTCCTTCAGCAGCTGGGAGAAACTCACCACGCTGCGCAGGGGCGCATTCAGATCGTGCGAGACGATATATACGAATTCCTGAAACGCTTTCTTGGTTTCGGCGAGCGCGGGGTCGGCGGAAGAGGCAGCAGGCACTTCTTTTTGAGCATTTTCCTTTGCCACGCGCTTCTTCTCCTGATCTTAGGTTATGTTTATCTATCCGGTTTCGGCTAGGCTGCCTCTCCACTGTGATTCTTCGGCAGCTTCACCACGCTCAGCCAGAAATCCTCCATGGATCGCACGACTTCGAGAAAGCCTTCCAGGTTGACCGGCTTGTTGATGTAGCAATTGGCATGCAGCTTGTAGCTCTTCACAATGTCCTTTTCCGCTTCCGAACTGGTGAGGATAACGATAGGGATGGATTTAAGGTCAGGATCGTTTTTCACCACCTCCAGTAATTCCTTGCCGTCCATTCGCGGCATGTTCAAATCCAGCAGCACCACATCCGGGCGCACCGCATTGGCGTGCGGGCCAACGCGCCGCAGAAACTCCAGCGCCTCCACGCCGTCATTGGCCACGTACAGGTGGTTGCAGATCTTCGAATCCGCAAACGCCTCCTGCGTCAGCTCTACGTCTCCGGGATTGTCCTCAACCAGCAATATCTCGATAGGCTCGCCATGTTTACCCATAGTGCCTCCTGGCTTGTTGCTGTCGAAAAATTAACTTAATGCACGTGTCACTGTATTCGAGACGCTAAAATATTCTACTATAATAAAATGAAGTTAGAGTAAAAATGTTATAATTTATTATCCAGCGCCAGGTTCAGCCGCAACACGTTCACCCGAGGCTCGCCCAGAATGCCCAGCTGGCGGTCTTCGGTATAACGCTCCACCAGGCCCTTCACCGTGCTTTCATCCATTCCCCGCGCTCGCGCCACTCGCTTAAGCTGATAATAGGCGGCGGCAATGCTGATATGAGGGTCAAGCCCGCTGCCGGAAGCGGTTACGAGATCCACCGGGATCGGGGCCGCATTGGCCGGGTCCGCCTCCTTAAGCGCCGCAATGCGGGCCTTGACGGCGTCGACAAGCGCCGGATTATAAGCGCCGTAATTGGACCCATTGGAAGCGGAGGCGTTATAAGGATAAGGCGCGGTGGCCGAAAGCCGGCCCCAGAAATACCGGGACGCGGTGAAGGGCTGGCCGATCAGCGCGGAGCCGAGCACTGCGCCGTCCTTACCGCGGATAAGGCTGCCCTGGGACTGGGCGGGGAAGGCGGCATAAAGCAGCGCCGAGCAAATGGCAGGATAAACGATGCCGAACAGCACGGTAAGCATGGCCAGCAATGCCAGCGCGGGCCGAACGGGCGCCAGCATTTTCTCTTTCATCGGAACGTCACGGGGTATGCGGGTAATGGCGGTAATATCG
>JAFATP010000291.1 GCA_019243895.1 Alphaproteobacteria bacterium | reverse complement strand
ACCAGCGGCACGGTGGGGGCGATGAAATCGGAAATGGCGATGCAGGCCGAGCGCACGCATTGCGACGGCATGGCAAGCACCAGGAAGTCGCAGCGGCAGGCCAGTGACAGATCGCCGGTAATGCCTATGGCGGGATCGATATAAATGGTGGGCAGGTAGATTTCGTTGACGCGCGTGGCCGCCACCGCTTCCATAACGTTGCGGTTGCGGGTGGCCAGCAGCACCTTGCTGCCGGCGCGGTTGGCGGCGATGGCAAGCGCCGTGCCCCATGCTCCTCCGCCGATAACGCCGACGCTATATTGCGATTTCATACCGGGTTATCTTAGCCTGTAACGGCGAAAAGCGCCATTGCATAAAGTAAAGACAGCAGCGCCGTCTCCGATGATCCTCGTCATGCGCATGGAGCGGCTACGTCTTCGGCTGCGGCGTTGCTTTTAGCTGCTGGGGAGATTTTTCGTTGAACACGCACACGATGTCCGGCCCGTGGCGCAGGGTAAAGCGCGCGGCCACGCGCTCCACCACGATATAATTGCCGCGCGTGCGGTAATTCACCAGCGCTTCATTGCCCTGGCTGTCCACGGTGAAGAACGCCGGCACATCGCTGCTCTTGCCGCGGAATTCGAAATAGGTGAACTCGCCGTCGTCAAAGATGCGGATGGGGGCGATGGTGGTGGAGCCGCTGATCGTATAATTAAAGTTATATTTCCCCGGTTCCTGGTCAACATCCGGAATCGGCACGGAATCGAGATAATTCTTCACCACGGCCAGGTCGTCGCCGCTGTGCAGAAAACGCAGAATGAATGTCATATCCGGATCATTGATGTCTTGAGCCTCGCGCGCGTGCAACTCGAACAGGTACGTGCGCTTATCGGTGATGAGGGTCATGTTGGTGGTTGCACCCGGTTCGATAGGCTTGAGAAACAGGCGGTTGCCGATGGGTTGCAGCATCCAGGCCGTCGAATCGCCCATGGAAATGGTCTGAATGGTTTCATCTGGGCTCAGCTCGATCACGGACTGGAAGCCGTAATGCCCGGTGAACTTGAACACCTGGTCCGGCTGCCAGATGGCGGTGCGCACGCGGTGATCAGAGAGGGAGGGCTGGGTATCCAGCGCGGCCAGAGCGGCTCCAGGCAGCGCCAGCGCAATCGCCAGGATGAGCAGTGTGGAGAAACGCGGCATGAATCAGTCTTGCATGGTGCTGGTGCTGTAATCCGTTACAACGAATTGCAGAGGGGTGGCTTTTCCTGTCTTCTGATCTACCGTAATCTCCTGAAAGCGGAAAGCAATATTTGCGTGCATATGCGTTTTTTTCACGGTCGGCCCGTCATGCACCACCGCGTCGAAATCGGCCTCCATGGCCCCTGTTCCCCGCGGGCGCAGCGAAGTGATCTCGATGCTGCGCGTGGCGTGGCGTTCGAAGCGGGTGATGGGGCTTTCGGGGTTGGCGGGGTCAAGCTGTTTCTGCCAGGTGACGAACACTTCCGGCGTGCTCTGCTGCTTCACAAAGCGCACGTTCAGCTCCAGCTGATTGATGTCATAGGATTCGCGGCGGGTGATGTATTGGCCCACCAGAAAGCGTTTGATGGTCATGTTCGGCGCTTCGCCCGGCTGCGCCAGCGAGCTTAAAGTGGGATATTCGTCCATGTAATGTTCGTCGTAATATACAAACGGCACCGGCGTGCGTAAAGGGAACAGGCCGGAAACCGCCATGCCGCATACGGTGAGGATCATAAGCGCCAGCGCGGTTACCGCCAAAAACAAATAGCGTTCCGTGATGGGGTTCAAATAAAGGGAGGCGTAAACGGAGCGCGCCTCATGAAAATATTCGCCGCTCTTCACCCGCTGCGCGACAGCCGCGTAATCGGGCGGCAGGTTATGCTCGTCTTCCGCCTCGGGAGGCGGCGCTTCTTCTTCCGTGGGAGTTTGCGGCGTCATGGTGCTTTCCTTCTTGACCGCTAGCACAGACGGTTTAATTTCTCGTAAACGCGAAACCCCGGTCTGTGCCGGAGCTTTTCGCAAGTGTGAAACGATCGGCGGGAAGATGCAAGCGGCAGATGCGTGGTGGAGCCTGGAAGGCTACGGCATATATATATGGCCGGCTTATGTCTGCGCCGCGGTGCTGCTGGCGGGGCTGGGGCTGGACAGCCGGCGGCGATTAAAGGCGGCCAAGGCATTGCTGGAGGAAGCGGGCGGGCGCTCCACGCCCGAGCAATAGCATGAAGCCCAAGCATCAGCGCCTATGGTTCGTGGCGTTCAGCCTGGTATGCCTGAGCGTGAGCTCCCTTCTCATCATGACGGCGTTTCGCGACAACATCGTATTCTTTTTCACGCCGTCCGAATTGCTGAGCCATCCGTTGCGGGCGGGGCAGCTGGTGCGCTTAGGGGGCTTGGTGGAAGCGGGAAGCGTTGCGAAGGAGGGCGTCTCGGTGCGGTTTCGCATCACCGACGGCGCGGCGACCGTGCCGGTGG
>JAFATP010000266.1 GCA_019243895.1 Alphaproteobacteria bacterium | reverse complement strand
GATCGCCCATCCGGCGACACAGGCGGCGCTGGCGGCGTGCGCAGCGCTGGCAGCGGCCGGATGGAAGCCGCAGCGCATCCTTGATGTGGGGTGCGGCAGCGGCTTGCTGTCCTTAAGCGCGCTTGAGCTGTGGCCCCAGGCGCGGCTGGTGGCGGCGGATATCAGCCCGCAGGCCGTCGCCGACGCCGAAGGCAACCTGCGCGCCGCGGCAGCGGAAGAGGCAGTCCACGTGGTGCGGAGCGACGGCTTCTCCCATCCCCTTATCCGCAAGACGGCCCCCTATGACCTCATCTTATGCAACTTATTGGCGGAGCTTCTTATTTCGTTCAGCTCCGGCTTCTCCTCCTATCTGGCGTCGCAGGGAATGGCGGTGCTTTCCGGCATGTTGCGCTGGCAGAAGGATCAGGTGCGCGCTGCTTATACCGTCGCGGGCTTTGAAACACTTGCAGAATACGCCTGCGAGAGCTGGCACGCGCTGCTGCTGAAAAACGCAGGAAAATAGGCACATTGTCATCAAATCTTCACTTCCCGCGGCGCATGCTGTATGGGATAGTTAAGCTGTAATATTGCGCTCTTAAGGGCAACTATGGCATCACGTCCCTCTACACCGGTTTTCCCGTCCATCGACGACTTGGCGGCGACGCTTCGCAGCCCGGACCCTTTTCCGGCATTCGAGACGGCGCTCGGCGCGTTGCCCACGGTAGAGTCGCGAACGGACCTGCCCGCGGGGGTGCGGCAGGAACTGATGAATAATCCGGTGTTCGCCGCCAATTTCGAAAGGCAGAAGCAGGCGGTGCGAAAACTGCTGCAAGAGCAGTTCGAGGAATGTAGCCAGGATAAATCCCCTTCGCTGGAAGACGCCAAGCGGTTTAATTTTCGCGTTACGGTTTACCGCGATTACTTAAACGGGCTAATCAATGCCGGGGCGCAGGGCGTTCGGGATATTTCCGTGTACCGTTCCCGCACGCGCCTGCCCGGACCCGAATACGAAGCGGGCATAATGGCCGGCAGAATGGGAGAATTCACGCGGGGTTGGAGCGCGCATTTCGATAATCCAGGCGTGCCGGTTGATTTTCGTCACGCTGTAAGCGATCTAAACTCGGAGATCGACCCGCCGTTTTGGAACGCATGGCTTAAGAATGTTTACGATAAGGATAAAGGCGGATTCCAGCTTGCGGGCGCCGCCGGCTTCGGCTTAGGGGCGCTGGCGTTCTTTAACTGGACTCCCATCGAGAGCCCGTGGCTGCGCGGCGCCGTGGCGATCGTGGGAGGCGTCGGCGCGGCATGGGCGGCGAACAAGCTGAAAGATTATTTTCTGCCGCCTGGGTCGGCGAATCCTCTTCTGGCTTCCACGCGTGGCGCTGACGGAAAGCAACCGGGAAGGGAACCCGTCGTGGCCAAAGGACCCGACACTTCGAAGGAATTACCTAAGGATGTCAAAGACCAAGCAAAAGATGCAGTGCGGGATGCGCATGAGGGTGCACCGAGAGTTCAAGCCCCGCCGCCTCCGGAGCGGCCATCGCCCGTGCTGGGTTGAATAACGCCTCCCAAGCCTTTGTCATAAAAACTTCATTTTATCATTTCTTTACCTTCTGGCATGATAAGATGGCATTAACACCAACAGGCAGACTCACATGGCTGACATTACATTCAATTCCGCTCCTGTAACTAACTTGAAAAAAGCCCAGGAGTTACTCAAGGCCGTTCCCGACGGCGATGCGAAAGCACTTGCCGCCGCACTGGCAGATGAAAAAAATGAGGCATTGCTGAAATCCCTGGTGGAGGGCGGAAAGCTGCAAGCCGTTTATACGGATGAGGTAAAAGATAAAGACGGAAAGGTAACGCCGGGCGTTACCTTTCTGGACATGCGGACGCTGGCCAATGCGGTAACAGACAACGCAACTGCCGCTGACGTTATCAAAACGGCGGCAGCTAAAGTCCTCAGTAATCCGGATGCCGATAAAGTCCCGCTCGGCACCGCTAAAGTCACCTCGGCCGATTCGCAAACCCCCTGGTGGGCCCCGACATCCATCATCGCGGCGGCAGGCGCGGCCGGGTATGCGATGTTCGGTTGGCTGGGCGCATTAATCGGCGGCGTGCTCGGGGCAGCAACCGTCTTTCTAGCACCCGTAGTGCCAAAGACCGTAGCAGGCTTTTTCGATCAGGGGCCGAAGACCGGGGAACCTACGCCTTATACGGGACGCGCGGTGGATAAAACGCTGAAAGATATGGGAACGCAATTGGATGCTACGAACCTAAATGGAAAGCTCAAAGATAATCTGGAAAAGTTTACCAATAAACCTGACGACACTGC
>JAFATP010000209.1 GCA_019243895.1 Alphaproteobacteria bacterium | reverse complement strand
TTCCTGAAAGCGGCCACCAGGCTGCGCCTCAATATCCTGATCGCGGGGAATACGTCTTCCGGCAAAACCACGTTGCTGAACGCCATTTGCGGCCACATGGACGCGCATGAGAGAATCGTGACGATCGAGGATACTCAGGAATTGCGCATTCAACAGGAAAACGTGGTGCGCATGGTGACGTGCGCCGCCAATTCCCATCCCGGCGGCCGGGACATCACCCCGGCCGATCTTATCAAAAGCGCCTTGCGCATCCGGCCCGACCGCATCATCATGGGCGAAATTCGCGGCACGGAGGCATTCGATTTCCTGCAGGCCATCAATACCGGCCATGACGGTTCCCTGGCAACCATCCATGCGAATAGCCCGCGTGAAGCTTTTGCGCGCCTGGAGCTTCTGGTGAGCAAGGCGAATCCCAATTATCCCGTCAAAACCATACGTCAGCAGATTTCGTCTTCGCTTGATCTTGTCGTTCAAACGCAGCGCACTCCGCAGGGGCGCCGCCATATTACTCATGTCAGCGAAATCATCGGCCTGGAAGGCGATACGCTGACCTCGCAGGATATTTTCACCTTCGGCCATAACAGCACGCCGGAAAAAACCCATGGCAGCTGGCACCCGGTGGGCTCGCGCAACCCTAAAATCCAGCAGGCCATGCAGGCCGCGAACACGGTTGCATGAGAAATCGGCGGCCTTCTGAGCCTTCGCCGGGTCTCGTGCCCGCATAAATGCGGAAGATGTGATGGATTAAAAGCGGTACTGCACGCGCGTCATCACCACCTGCTCGCCGGCGCGGTCGCCGCTGACGGCGCCGCCGACAAAGCGCGTCCAGGCGTAATCCAGGTTCAGCTTAATGGCGTTGTTCAGATACCAGTTAATGCCCGCTTCCATCTCCGTGGCGCTTTTGGCGGAGGTGGTGATATCGGCGAAATAGGGAAAGGCGTGGCTGTCAACATTGAGCCTGCCATAGCGTCCCACCAGTTCGAACGCTCCCCAATGACCCTGCGCGAGATCGAAAGGCGCGCTGGGGCGCACGCCATTGAAGCTTGCATCCTCTCCGGTCAGCACGTAGGAGGCGATGCCCATCCACGCGTCGTTGGTCAGCATGCGCCGGGTGGCGCCGCGCCGCACCTCCTGGCCATCGGATACGTATTCGCCCAGTAGCCCCAGCGAGCCATGATAATACATCGCCTGCGGATTCAGGCGTTGCTCCGTTCCATTGGCATAGACCACAGAGCCGGCGGCGCTGCGGTAAGAGAAAAATGGGGATTGGCCGGTGGTAAGATAAGCAGGCACTACGTTCGGCGCCGCGGCACTTCCCCCATGCGTGCCATAGCTTCCCGCCACGCCCAGGCCCAAGTCTTCCAGCAGCGGCACCCCAATCTGGCGGAAGGGATAGGCGAACAGGCGGCCGTTAATATCCTTTGCGCTATTGGTGTCGATATTGTTATCCCCCAGGTCCACCGCTCCGTTCGTTACCGCCAGCTCATAACTCAACCGGTTCGGCACCAGCTCGCCAAACGCCATCACTCCGAGGTCGCGGAAGGGCACGAGGTTAGTGGTCAGCCCCCGCTCCACGAACAATAGCTCCTGCTCCGCCTGCCAGCGTTCCAGCCCCAGTGGCACTTTGAATTTTCCGGCGCGCAGGCTGAAGAGCTTGGAATCCGGCACCGGCTTGAAGTCCGTGTAAGCGTCCAAAAGCCGTGTCGTGCCCTGGCCGAAATCCAGCATCAGGCGGCCAGAGAAATAATCGGTGGCTTTCGCTTCGATAATGGGGCGGGCACTGCGTATCAGAAACGTATCCGGGGCGCCGCCGCCATTCAGATAGGTCCGGTTATCGCCCTGCACATACGCGCCGAAGCGAAAGGAATATTGCTTATCCGGGGAAGTGACGGTGATTCCCTTGCCGTTGCCCACTTCGATTGTCGGCGGCTTGGGTGCCTGCGCCTTGGCCTCGGCAGCGATCTCATCATTGCGCTCCAGAACGCTGACGCGACTTTCCAGCGTGGCGGTGGGTGGGGATGCTCCGGCAGGCGATGCCTGGGCGCGCTCCTGCTCGCGCCGTTCTAGCTGATTCAGCCGCGCCTCTAGCTGTTTGATCTGTTGGCGCAGCGCATCGGTTTCCTCATCCGCCAGGGCGGGAAGCGGGACGGAAAAGAGGCAGAGAAATATTGCCGCGGGAAGTAAAGACTGCCGCATACATGAGCTCCCAAATGTGAAAGGCGATTGCTTCGGGCCATAGCACACCGGAAGGAAGGCGGCGAGAAAAATCGTTATTATTCACGTTTTCATTCAGTAGTATCGACAGTCCGCGCGGCTGCCGCGAACGGCAGCCGCGGGGCATCGCAGTTAGGGCTGCGTACGGGTCACCGTGCGCCCGGCCGGCGTGACCGTGACGTCACGGGTCCATGTCTGACCCTGCGGATTGGTGTAGACATTGCCATGCTCATAAGCCACCCCGGGAGTGTATGAGCTGTAATGGGTGTCAACCGCTCCATTGTTAAAGTTGCGGGTGACCGTATAGGCCATGGCCGGGGCGGACATGGCGGCGAGGACGGCAGTCAGCAGGGCTGAATTTACTAAGGTATTCATTTTCATAAAAAATCTCCGATAAGGTTGAACAAGTTTAGCATCACATGCTGTGAAGCTATGGTTCAAACCCGCCGCCGCCTATTTTCCTTCGCAGAAATAAAATATTTTTTGCGCAGGATTCCGGTGCGCTGCCGTGTTAAAGAAATACCATGGATTACAGCGCAGCCAGTGATGAGGAGCTTATGGTGTGCATTGCCCGACAGGATCAACATGCGTTTTCGCAGCTGATCGACCGCCATTTGACGAAGGGGGTGCGCTTCTGTACGCGCATGGTGGGTATGCAGGATGTGGCGGAAGACATCGTTCAGGAAGCATTCATGAAAATCTGGAAGCACGCTGCCGTCTGGCGCGCGGAAGCCAAATTCACCACCTGGTTCTTCGCCGTCCTGCATAATGCCGCATTAAACGTGATTCGCCGCCGCGGTGTGCGCAAGGAGCACGTGCTGGAGGATGTGCATGAATCCTCCGATATGCCCCAGGACCAGCATTATATACGGCAGGAGAAGGCACGGTTGGTGCAAGCGGCGCTGGAGGAGTTGCCGGAGCGGCAGAAGACGGCGATTATACTGAGCTATTATGAAGAGCTGAGCCAGAAGGAGGCCGCCGCCGTATTAGGCGTATCGGAGGGGGCGCTGGAGTCATTATTAACCCGCGCGCGGAAAAATCTGGAAGAGCTGCTGCGACAGCGCCTATAGACATAGAGAGGATTTTATGGACGATGCATTCTTTATAAGCCTTGCTTCCGCTTATGGCGGAGATGTGGAAAAATGGCCGGAGCTTCATCGCGCTGCCGCTCGCCGCTTCATGGCACAAAATCCCGGCGCGGAGAAGAAGCTGGCATCGCACCGTATGCTGGATGCGCTGCTGGATGCCTATCCGCCCGCGGTGCCATCGGCCAGCCTGAAAGCGCGAATTATGGCTACCGCCCTGGAGGCCAACGGAAGACCACCGTTATTCATTGTCTGGTTCGCGCAGCAATGTCGGGGCGCCTCCGTCGCGTTTGCGCTGATGGTCTTACTGGGGATATGGGTCGGCGCTAATCCGCCGGCAAGGCTTGCCCGTTCCGGTATAACCGACAATGGTTTCGTATCGCTTGTTTTAGGGCCTGATATGCCGCTGGGAGGGATGTATGACGGGGTCTAACCGCTATTACCGTTACGTATTCGCAATGCTGGTAGCATCGCTATGCGTAAATATTTTCTTGGGCTCTTTTATTGCCAGCCGGGCGTTGATAACGCCGAGGGAAATGGTCCGCGCGCATGTGGAGAAATCAGTGAGCTCACTATCCGCCGCTTCACAGGCGCACGTGAGGGAAACATATGAAGCCTATGCCGCTCAATATACGCCGGTATGGTTGGAATTGAAAAAAGAACGCAAGGCGTTCCTGGAGGCGTTGATGCGCGACCCAGTGGATGCGCAGCAGGCGTCCACGCACGCGCAGGCCATCCGCTCGCTTACGGCCAAGCTTCAGGAAGGGATGCATGAGGCCATTATCCAGGCTGCCAGAACGATGCCTGCCGCCGATAAGGAGAAGCTTGTCAAAGCCAGCCCCGCGCTGACCAAGTTGATGGCGGAATAACCGTTACGAGCCCGCGCGCTACGCGCCGCCGGTCTGCTTCCAGGCATTTTCCACCTGCGCAGACAGCGTCATGGGGTCGAACGGTTTGGAAATCACCGCTACCGCGCCCATGGACAGGTATTGCTCCACCTCCTGCGGCTGCACTTTCGCCGTCATAAAAATGGCCGGAACATCCTTGGCTTCCGGCAGGGCTCTGAGAGCGCGCAGCGTTGTCGGCCCGTCCATGTTCGGCATCATCACGTCCAGCAAAATAATTTGCGGCGCAAATGATTTTATTTCCGAAAGCGCGGTATCGCCCGAAGCGCAGTCCTTCACCGTGTAGCTGCCCAGCATTTCCAGCGCCAGCTTGGCGACGGTGCGGATATCCGGTTCATCGTCTACCAGCATAATGCGTGTTAAGCGGGCAGCGGTCATACCTTATTTTCCTCATGATTAATGAAACTTTTGATGATATGGGCGATCTGCTTTTCGGAAATGCGCGATTTCACCAGGCTCGCCACTACCTTCTGCTGCACATCCTCCGCGACATCATCGGCGGAGAGGACCAATACTGGTGTCGGCTCCAATGCCAGTTGGTTAAGGCGGCTAAGCAGATCTAAGCCCGAGCCGTCCGGCAGGCTGACATCTAGAATAATCAGGTCGAAAACCTGTTGGCGGAGTGAGGCTTCGGCATCTTTAATCGTATAAGCGGGCGTGATATCGGCGTCACCGTCCAGGCTGGAGCTCAGCACCTTGACCAGATCCTTATCGTCTTCCACATGAAGAATTTTCGGTTTTTCATGACCGAGGCCGAAGACCGCCTCTTCAATGGCGCTGACCAGCCGCTCCGAGTTGATGGGCTTGGGCAGCCAATCCACCACCGCATGCGCGTCTCCGTTGAGTTCTTTACATCCGGCTTCCGCTTTGGCGGAAATGACGATAATGGGCAGGGAGCGCATTTCCGGCTGCGCGCGCAATTCCCGCATGAATTCCACGCCGGAGCCGTCCGGCAGGATGAGATCGAGCGTCATCGCCGCATAATTGCCGCGGCCTAGTTTTTCGCGCGCCTCGCTAATGGAGAAAGCAAGCTCGGTGGCATAGCCTTCGTGTTCGAGCAGCATGGAAAGCAGCTTGGCGGTATCGGGATTATTCTCGCAAACCAGGACGGTCTTCACCGCAGGCGCGGGCGCCTGCTGTGTCGTATCGGCGACGGCACGCCCGGCGATAGGAATGTCGATAAAAAACGTCGATCCTTTGCCCTTTTCGCTCTCGAAATCAATCGTCCCGCCCATTTTTTCCATAATTGCTTTGGTAATGTTAAGCCCAAGCCCCGTTCCTCCTTTGCTGCGCGAATCGGAGCTGTCTGCCTGGGCGAAGCGTTGGAATATACGGTGATGGAATTCCTTTTCGATGCCCTCGCCGTGATCGATCACGCTAACCCGCAACATGTCGCCTCTGCATTCCGCGCGCAGCATAACGGCTCCTCCCGGGTGTGAAAACTTCACCGCGTTCGAGAGCAGGTTCGTCAGCACCTGCTGGAACCGGTCGGCGTCAATGAGAATGGTGATGCTTTCGGGGCAGGGGATGTATTCAAGGCGGATATTGAACTTCTGGGCATATCCTTCAATATCGCGTACGGCGCGTTGCAATTGTGCCTCTACGTCATAAGATTTCATGACGAAGCGCATCTGGCCCGCTTCGATTTTTTCGATATCGAGAATGTCGTTGATCAGCAGCACCAGCCGCTCACTATTGCTGTAAGCTATTTTCAGCAGCTCCAGCGCCTTGCCAGGAAGCTCGCGTTCCATGCCGCCCAGTAAAAGGCCGAGCGATCCGCGGATGGAAGTCAACGGCGTGCGCAGCTCGTGACTGACGGTGGAAATGAATTCATTTTTCATGCGCTCGATTGTCTGGCGCTCGGTGATGTCTTCCACGATGCCGAACAGCATGGCGGGCTGCCCTTTGCGGTCATAAATCGGCACCTTGCGTGTATGCGCCAGCCAACTGCCGCGGCTGGTGGTGATGGTTTCCACCGGAATATCCATCACCTTGCCTCCCGCCATCGCCGCTTCGTCCGTGCTGTGAAAGTAAGCGGCCTCGGAAGAAGGGAAATGCGTCGCCACCGTGCTTCCCAGCATTTGCGCGCGCGGTATGTCGAATAATTCTTCCGCCTTGGTGTTCCATAAAATAAAGCGATAGCCTTGCTTTACATCCTTGGCGAACAGCGCGAGAGGCAGTGCCTCAACGATGGTCTCAAGCAGATCCTTCTGCGCGCGCAGGGCTTGCTGCACCTGCATTTTTTCCTGAGCCTGGCGCGCCAGCAGCAGTATGGCGATTTGGCTGGCGGTAAAAAAGACGGCAATGCCGGCGAGGATAAGGTTATTGCTATGGGCGGTGCTCTCTGCGTCAATCTGCGTGCGCGCCGTCAACAGCTGCGCTTCCTCTCTAAGCATGATGTCGCCCAGCGCCCGGATGCTGTCCAGCAGCGGCTTGCCGCCTTCGGCGGTAATCTCCTGCGCCGCCATTGCCGCGCCGGAAGCTTGCCGTGCTTGAATGCTTTGCTGCCAATATTCCTGCTTCTGCCGGATCAGCTTTTCCATTTCCGCCAGATTATGCTGCTGCGTAGGATTATCCGCCGTCAGCGAGCGGAGCACATCCATCTCCATTTTCAGCGCGGCGCTGTATTCGGCTAGGAAGGAACGCGGCGGCCCGGCGGCATGATCCGCCGTTTGGCCCAAAAAAAGAAAATCGTCGCTGCCGGTGATAAGATAGCCGCGCTGGCGCAGCTCCGCATCTTTGACCAGATTCAGCATGTGCTGAATATGCTCGGTGACTTCGTGGGTGTGCAGCAGCCATTGCTTGGCTCTGTGCATGGCATTTCCCTGCTGGTAAAAGACCATGCCGGTGACAAGCGTCAATAATGTGACCCCTGCGATACCGCCGGCGGTGACACGCTTGAGAAAGGAATCGCCCATAAGTTCCGCTCCACGCTCGAAAACAAGAACGCGCAAAAAGATTAATATAATCTTAAATAAAAAGCAGAAAGGCAGGCATGCACCCGCACGGCGCAAAAGCCTGTTAGTAACAGTTTAGTAATCTGTGCGTATCATAAAAGAGTGTGAAAAGAGTGGACACACCATGGCCAATCGCAAATCGAAAACATTGCATTTCACCGAGACAGTGGCCTCGCTCCGCGTCAATTACATTGAGCGGCTGGAAAATTTCACGCCGGAAATAGAAGAGTTGCGCAAAGCGCTGGTGTATGGCGCGCCGTCGTCCGAGGAAATAAAGGATTTTTATCAGGCGCTGCATAAATTCGCCGGGTCCGGCGCGACGTTCGGGTTTCCCGACATAAGCCAAACGGCCCGCGCGTTGGAGACGTTATTAGAAAATATTTTAGCAGCCTCTGCTGGGAATGAAAATGTTCAACTGAAGCAGGCGGAAATTCTCCGGCAGCTGGCCGCTTTTCAATACGCTTGCGCTACCGCCATTAGCGGTGGTGCGCCGCTGGAATCACATGAGGAAATCCTGCCTCAATTTGCGGCCCAGGCTCCGCCTCGCGAAAGCAAGACAGTATGTATTCTTGCGCGGCCCAATCTTTCGGCGGCCACCAATATGGCGCAGCAGCTGAAGCATTTCGATTATACGGTGACGCTGTCCGAGGATGCGGCGGCGTTTGCCGAAGCCATCACGACGCTGCATCCTCACACGCTGCTAATTTACAGCGATCTGCCGCCTGAGGATCAGGAGATGCTGCGCGAAGTATTCTCGCGCCACGGCGAGGAAGCTTCCGCCGCGCCGCAGCGCATCTTCATCTCGTCGCGGGATGATTTCGCGGCGCGCATTGCCGCCATTCGCCTCGGCGCTTCAGGCTATCTCCTGCAATCCGCCGATGTGCTGAAGATCATCGATAAGATCGAAGCGCTGGAATCCAAAAACGCGCGCCCCTCCTATCATATTCTTATCGTGGATGACGATAAGATCCTGGTGGAGTTTTACACGGAGGCGCTACGCCACGCCGGCATGACGGTTACCGCCGTGCGCGATCCCCAACAGGTGCTTTCGGTGATCACCGAGCAGGTGGTGGACCTCATCCTCATTGATTTCAACATGCCGGATTGCAACGGGCAGGAGCTGGCCTCGCTGATTCGCCAATACGACAAATATCTGAGCCTGCCCATCATCTTCATCTCCGGCAAGGAAGATGTGGAAGAGCTGTTGATCAACACTGGTCTCGGCATCGACGATTTTCTGATCAAGCCGGTGACGCCGCATCAGCTGGTGTCCGTGGTGTCGGGCCGCACCCAGCGCGCCAATGAGCTGCGCGGGCTGATGGCGCGCGACAGCTTCACCGGCCTATTGAACCACGCGCATTTTCTTGAAATTCTTACCGCGGAGCAAATGAAGGCGCGGCGGCATCCAGGCGACGCGGCGTACGCAATTATCGATCTCGATCATTTCAAGCAGATCAATGACCGGTTCGGGCATGCCGCGGGTGACCAGGTGATCAAGGGCCTGGCGCGTATGCTGCAGCAGCGCCTGCGTCGCACGGACATCATCGGCCGCTGCGGCGGGGAAGAATTCGGCATCATCATGCCGGACACCACGTTCGAAAAAGCGCAAGGAGTGCTGGAATCGCTGCGCGTCAAATTCTCGGAGCTGCGCTATCAGGTGGAAGGCCGCGAGATTCAGGTGACGTTCAGCGGCGGCATTGCCCAGATCGGCAATTACGCGCGGGTGGACGACCTGGTCAACGCCGCAGACAAGGCATTGTATGCCGCCAAATCCCGCGGGCGCAATTGCATCGTGGCGGCGCGGTAGCGGAGAAGTAAAGCGCCGCAAAATAAATCTTTCGCCACCTTGCCGCTGTTGCTAGCCTCTCTTTATGGCGAAAACTCCCGTGGTGTGCGCATGGAGCGGCGGCAAGGACAGTGCCTTGATGGTGCATGCGCTCCGGCAATCGGAAGATTATGCGCCGGCAATGTTGCTGACCACTCTGACCGAACCGTTCTCCCGCATCAGCATGCATGGCGTGCGGCGGGAATTGCT
>JAFATP010000155.1 GCA_019243895.1 Alphaproteobacteria bacterium | reverse complement strand
GTGAAGATCTGCTCGAAGGCATCGGCGAAGCCCGCCGGGACTTCCGCCCGAATATCGGCGACCAGCGCCGCGCGATGCGGCGGCGGCAGGGCGGCGTTCACCACACCTTCTTCCAGGAACACGATGCCCGAATAATTATGCTCGGCGTAAAAATCATTCTCATACTGGTTGGCGACGCTGGATTCCAGTCCCAGCCGCACCACATCCACATCGAACAGCGCCAGCAGGTCCACGGTGATGGCCTCCAGCAGCTGATTCAAATTGCGCGCCTGCACCAGCTGCAGCACCGCGTCATGCACCACGGCCTGCACCGAGTGCTGATGGCGGCAGAATTCCACCAGCCCCTCATGCTCCGCTTGCAGGGCCCGGGTGTTTTCCTGCAGGGATTTTACCTGGAATTGCTGGAAGTCCACCACCGTGTCGCCCAAGGGCCGCGCCGGCGGCGTGAGCATGGTCAGCAGTCCCGGGTGGCGCATCAGGAAATCGGGATGCCGTTCCAGGTATTCCAGAACCTGTTCAGCCGAAAGCATGGAAGCTGCCTGCATATTATGCGATTTTCTGGCCCGTCTTCTGCCAGTCGGCCAGGAAAATGCTCAAGCCCTTATCCGTCAGCGGATGGTTGACCAGGCTTTTCAGCACGGCGGGCGGGATGGTGGCCACGTGCGCTCCCGCCTTGCCCGCCTCGGTGATGTGCAAGGGGCTGCGGATGCTGGCGGCCAGCACCAGGGTGGTGAAATCCGGGTATTGCCGGTAAATAGCGCAGATGTCGCGGATCAGCTGCATGCCGTCGGCGCCGGTATCGTCGATGCGGCCGATGAAGGGGGAAACGAAGGTGGCGCCGGCCTTGGCGGCGAGGATGGCTTGAGCGGCGGAAAAGCACAGGGTGACGTTGGTCATGATGCCTTTGTCGGCGAAATGGCGGCAGGCTTTCAGACCCTCCCACGTCATCGGCAGCTTGACGGCGATATTCTTGCTCACCTTGGCGAGTTTATCGCCTTCGCGGATCATGCCTTCAGCGTCCGTCGCCGCCACCTCCGCCGAAACGGGGCCGGAGACGGCATCGCAGATGTCTTTCAGCACGTCGAAGAAATCCCGCCCGGATTTGGCGACCAGCGAAGGGTTGGTGGTGACGCCGTCGATGAGGCCGGTTTCAGCCAGCGAGCGGATTTCGGCGATGTCGGCGGTGTCGACAAAGAATTTCATGGGAACGCGCCTTCGATCTGCTAGGGTGATGAAAGGTAACGATAACGTTCCCATTGATCCTTTGCAATAGACTCATTGCCATGTCCCTGAATCTCGCGCCATTTCGTTTTAGTGGAAGGATACCGCAATCATTCCTTCGCCTACCTTGCTTTGCCGACATGCAAAGCCGGCCGACCAGTAGCGGCTTGCATCTGCGGACATTGGACGGCGTGCGCGGCATGGCGGCGCTTTTCGTGGCGCTTGGCCATGCCGGCTCCTTGGCGGATAATCAGAGCCTCTACGGGGTATGGATCTTTTTCGTCCTGAGCGGGTTTTTGCTGGTGCAGCCTTTTCATGCCAGGCCGAAAGCCGCGTCATGGCGAGGCGCGGCATGTTACATAGCGCGCCGGATATTGCGCATCATGCCGCTCTACGCCGCTATTCTCTTCTTGAGGGTCATCATGGAAGGGCAGGATATGCGCTGGATGGTCAATCATCTCACGTTGCGCTGGTCGGATGGCATTTACTGGACCATTAAACAGGAAATGATTTTCTACTTCATGCTGCCCGTAGTGCTATGGATGGCATATTCCTGCTCCGGCCGCGACGGCGGCCGCGCGCTCATGCTTGCCGTGTTATCATTGCTTGCGGGCATGCTGTTGCCGGCGGAGCGCCTGCCGGTCACGGGATGGCGCGGTTCCGGTTCACCGGTGCCGCTTTATATGGGCATATTCCTGGCGGGCATGGCGATGGGCTATGCCGTGCATAGCGCGCCGCTGCTGCGTTTACGGAGCCGCGCCAGACTGTGGGGGACCGGGCTTTCCGTATTATTGATAGCAGGATGGGGAGTGCTTGACCAGCTGCACCGCCCGCAATTTCCCGAAGATTTTTCCACCTGGCAATGGCACCTGCCGCTTGCCTGGACGTTCGCGGCGATGCTGGCGGTGATGACGCTCTTGCCCCGTTCGCCGCTGGGCCGTATCGCGATGGCCCTGCCGTTGCGCGCGATCGGCATCGTCGGTTACAGTTTTTACATGTGGCACGTGCTGGTGATGGACTGGTTTGAAAGTCATGGCGCGGGCGGCTATCAACTGGCGCTGCTCACCGTTGTCTGCACCTATGCCTGCGCCTGCGTGACCTATTGCCTCGTGGAAGCCCCGTTTTTGCGCCTGGCGAGGCGGCTCCGATATTAGCCATCGACTTTCGGCGCGCCTGCCCGAATAATCAGCGCATGAAAACGATCGAAGTGCTGCTGCCCGGCGCGCTGTCTCACGGCTTTGATTATGCCGTGCCCGAAGCGATGGCGGTTGCGCCGGGGGATTACGTGCGCGTGCCGTTCGGCAGCCGGGAGACGGCGGGAGTGGTGTGGGGCGAAGGCACGCGCGGCGGCGGCGCGCTCAAATCCGTGATCGAGCACTATGCGCATCTGCCGCCGATGGCCGGGGAGATGCGCGCGTTCATTGACTGGGTTTCCTGGTATACCTGCTCCGCCAGGGGCGCGGTGTTAAAGATGGCGCTGCCGCTGCCGGAGGCGCTGAAACCTCCATCCGCGCGCGAATTGCCGCCGGCGATGCCGCCGGTGGCGGCGGAAACGGCGCGGGAACTCTCCGAGGATCAGCTTCGCGCGGAAGCGGCGCTGGCGGCACGCCTCGGCCACGGCTTTTCCGCCACGCTGCTGGACGGCGTGACCGGCTCGGGCAAGACGGAGGTGTATTTCGATCTGATTGCCCGCCTGCTGGAAGACGCCCAGGCGCAAATCCTGGTGTTGCTGCCGGAAATCTCGCTTTCTATTCAATGGCTGTCACGCTTCGCCGCCCGCTTCGGCGCCGAGCCGCATGTGTGGCATTCGGGCCTGACCCCGGCGCGGCGCAAGCACACCTGGCGCGCGGTGGCGCAAGGCCAGGCGCGGGTGGTGGTGGGCGCACGCTCGGCGCTGTTCCTGCCGTTCCGCCGCCTCGCGCTGATCGTGGTGGATGAGGAGCATGACGGCTCTTACAAGCAGGAAGAAGGGGTGATCTACCATGCGCGCGATATGAGCGTGGCGCGGGCGCGGCTGGAAAAGATTCCGCTGCTGCTGGTTTCCGCCACCCCGTCGCTGGAAACCTATTACAATGTGCTCTCGGGGCGGTATGGCGCGCAGCATCTGCATCTTCGGCACGCCGGCGCCGCCTTCCCCGCCATGCACATGATCGACATGCGCCACAGCCCGCTGGCGCGCGGCGCGTTCATTGCCGAACCGCTGCGCGCGGCGCTGGCGGAAACCCTCGCGCGCGGGCATCAGAGCATGCTGTTCCTGAACCGCCGCGGCTATGCGCCGCTGGTGCTGTGCCGCGCCTGCGGCCACCGCTTTCAATGCCCGCAATGCTCGGCGTGGCTGGTGCTGCATAAGGGCGGCGCTGCCGAGCGCATGCAATGCCATCATTGCGGCTATGCGCTGCCGCCGCCCGCCGCCTGCCCCGCCTGCCATGCCGAGGGCAGCCTGCATGCGTGCGGGCCGGGGGTGGAGCGCATCGCCGAGGAGGCGGCGTCTTTCCTGCCGCAGGCGCGGCTGTGCGTGCTGGCCTCCGACAGCCTGGAATCGCATACCGCCTTGCAGGCGCGTATCGAGGCGATGGAGCGCGGCGAGGTGGACGTGCTGATCGGCACGCAGATGATCGCCAAGGGGCATCACTTCGCGAAGCTGGCGCTGGTGGGGGTGGTGGATGCCGATCTGGGCTTGAGCGGCGGGGATTTGCGCGCGGGCGAGCGCACCTATCAGCTGCTGCACCAGCTCTCCGGCCGGGCCGGGCGGGAGGAAGTGGCGGGCCAGGTGCTGCTGCAGAGCTTCGACCCCGGCCAGCCGGTGCTGCAGGCGCTCCTGCGCGGCGACCGGGACGCTTTTATGGCACTGGACCTGGAGGAGCGCAGATGCGCGCAGATGCCGCCTTTCATTCGCCTGGCGTCGCTGATTGTCGAAGGGGCGCAGGAAGAGGCGACGTCCCGCCTCGCCCGTGAACTGGCGCGCGCCGCGCCCGCCATGGAGGAGGTCTGCGTGCTGGGGCCGGCGCCGGCGCCGCTGTTTCGCCTGCGCGGCAAATATCGCTTCCGGCTGCTGGTGAAGGCCGAACGCCAGGTGAACCTGCAACAGGTGATTCATGACTGGCTGGCGCCGTTCAAACTGCCTTCGAGCTTACGCGTTAAAATCGATATCGACCCGTATAGTTTCCTCTAAAGTGGATGCCGATTCCCCTGCGGGCATATTTTTACGTTGCCAACCCCGGCTTTTTTGCCTAGCTTACCGCACCCTTTTTTAAATCGGTTATGGCTTTCGATTCCTCCTCCCTCATCGCCGAACGGTATGCGCGCGCGCTCTTTGCGCTGGGCAGGCAGAAAGATGCGCTTGCGCCGCTGCTGGCGGACGTGCAGGCCCTTTCCGCCTGGATGAAAGAAAACGCCGCGTTCCGCCGCGCGGTGAAAAGCCCGGTGATCGACGCGGGAATCAAGGCCAAAGCATTGGATGCGGTGTTGCAGAAGGCGGGCGCGCATGCGCTCACCCGCCAGTTCGTGCGGCGCCTGAGCCTCAATAACCGGCTGAATCTGCTGCCGCTGATCGCCGGCGCCTTCGCCGCACTGGCGCGCGCCGAAAGCGGAGAGCTGGCGGCGCAGGTCATCTCGGCGAAACCATTGACAGAGGCGCAGATTTCGGCCATTACCAAGGCGCTTCATCAGGCCACCGGCAAGCAGGTGAAGATCGAAACTTCAGTGGACAAACGCTTGCTGGGCGGGCTTAAGGTGCAGATCGGCAGCACGCTGCTCGATGCGTCGCTTTCCGGCAAGCTGACCCGGCTTGGCAAGGCGCTGAAGCAAGCGGCATAATTTCTAGGAGCAACGTGCGTATGGATATCCGGCCTTCCGAAATTTCGGACATTTTGCAATCCCAGATCGCGGGGTTCGACGCCTCCGCCGCGCTGTCGGAAACCGGCCAGGTGGTGTCGGTGAGCGACGGCGTGGCAACCATTTACGGCCTGGAGAATATCCAGGCGGGCGAAATGGTGGAGTTTAACGCCGGCGTGAAAGGCATGGCGCTGAACCTGAACGCCGACAGCGTGGGCGTGGTGATTTTCGGCGACGACCGCGGCGTGAAGGAAGGCGATACGGTGAAGCGCACCCAGACCATCGTCGATGCGCCGGTGGGCAAAGGGCTGCTGGGCCGCGTGGTGGATGCGCTGGGGAATCCCATTGACGGCAAGGGGCCGCTGCAGGACGTCACGCGCACGCGGGTGGAGGTAAAGGCGCCCGGCATTATTTACCGTAAATCCGTGCATGAGCCGATGAGCACCGGCATTAAGGCCATCGATGCGCTGATTCCCATCGGCCGCGGCCAGCGCGAGCTGATCATCGGCGACCGCCAGACCGGCAAGAGCGCCATCGTCATGGACACCATCCTCAACCAGAAAGCCGCCAACGCCGGCAACGACGAGAGCAAGAAGCTCTATTGCATCTATGTATGCATCGGGCAAAAGCGCTCCACCGTGGCGCAGGTGGTGAAGAAGCTGGAGGAAGCGGGTGCGCTGCCTTATACCATCGTGGTGGCGGCCACCGCCTCCGAGCCTGCCCCGCTGCAATTCCTGGCGCCCTACACCGGCTGCGTCATGGGCGAGTTTTTCCGCGACAACGGCATGCATGCGCTGATCATTTACGACGATCTTTCCAAGCAGGCGGTGGCTTATCGCCAGATGTCGCTGCTGCTGCGCCGCCCGCCGGGCCGCGAGGCCTATCCCGGCGACGTGTTCTACATCCATTCGCGCCTGCTGGAGCGCGCCGCCAAGATGTCGGATGAAAAAGGCGCCGGCTCGCTCACGGCGCTGCCGCTGATCGAAACCCAGGCCGGCGACGTTTCGGCGTATATTCCCACCAATGTCATTTCCATCACCGACGGGCAGATCTTCCTGGAAACGGATCTTTTCTATAAAGGCGTGCGCCCGGCGGTGAATGTGGGGCTTTCGGTGTCGCGCGTCGGCTCCGCCGCGCAGGTGAAGGCAATGAAGCAGGTGGCGGGCTCGATCAAGCTGGAGCTGGCGCAATTCCGCGAGATGGAAGCCTTCGCCCAGTTCGGCAGCGATCTGGATGCCGCCACGCAAAAGCTGATCGCCCGCGGCCAGCGGCTGACCGAGCTATTGAAGCAGCCGCAATATTCGCCGCTTTCCACCGCCGAGCAGGTGTGCGTGATCTTCGCCGGCGTCAAAGGCTATCTGGACAAGGTGGCGGTGAAAGACGTGAGCAAGTTCGAGCATGCGCTGCTGGCCTCGCTCCGCACCGGCCATAAGGATATTCTGGATGAGCTGACGGCCAAGCCCGTGCTCTCCGACACGCTGGAGGCAAAGCTCAAAAGCGTGATCGAGGATGTGGTGAAGCAGTTCGGGTAGGTTCTAGACGCTTGGGGGGTTAGGCCCTGAGGGTGAAGATTAAGATTACGGGGAGCGGATGGTCTGGCAGAAGAATATGCGATTAGCAAAGACGGTTTATGAGATTTCTCCGCGATTTCCAAAACGGCAAACATATGGGCTGACGGCACGGACGCGGCGCTCTGCCATTTTCATTCCTTCCAATAGTGCAGAAAGTCAGAATCGTGATTCTTTGTCAGAGAAACTGCTAGAACCAAGCATCTAGACCCAGCTCCATGCCCTCCCTCAAACTCCTCAAAAACCGCATCAAGAGCGTCAAGAGCACGCAGAAGATCACCAAGGCGATGAAAATGGTGGCGGCGGCAAAGCTTCGCCGCGCGCGCGAGGCGGCCGAAGCGGCGCGGCCGTATGCCGAGGCGATGGCGAAAATGATCGGCGGTCTGCGCGCGGGCGTCGTGCCGGGCACGCCGGCGCCAAAACTGTTGATCGGCAACGGCAGGGAGCAGGTGCATCTGCTGGTGGTCGCAACCTCCGACCGCGGCCTGTGCGGCGCGTTCAACAGCTCCATCGTGCGCGCGGTGCGGCGGCGCGTGCGCGAATTGCTGGCCGAAGGCAAGCAGGTGAAGCTTTTCTTCATCGGCCGCAAGGGATATGAGCAGCTGCACACGGAGTTCGGCAGGCTGACGCTTTCGCGCAGAACGGAAGTGGGCAGGCGCAAGCTGGCCTATGCCGATGCCGAGGGCGTCGCCGCCGAATTGGTCGCCTTGTTCGAGGAAGAGGAATTCGATGTAGCCACCATCGTCTATAACCGCTTCAAATCCGCCATTTCGCAGGTGGTGACGTGGCAGCAGCTGATTCCGTTGGCGGTGGTCAAGGAAATTGAGATGCCCGTCACCCGTCCCTTACCCGTCATACCCTACACCTACGAACCTTCCGAAGAGGATATCCTGCAGGAATTGCTGCCGAAAAACATCGGAGTGCAGGTGTATAAGGCGTTGCTGGAAAACGCCGCTTCCGAACAGGGCGCGCGCATGACGGCGATGGACAACGCCACCCGCAACGCCGGGGAGATGATCAAGAAATTGACATTGCAGTATAACCGCTCTAGACAGGCCGCCATCACCAAGGAACTCATTGAAATCATTAGCGGCGCGGAGGCGGTGTAGATATGGCGAAACAGCAAGGACACGTGACCCAGATTATCGGCGCGGTGGTGGACGTGAGGTTCGACGGCGAACTTCCCGCTATTCTGAACGCGCTGGAAACCGAGAATCACGGCAACCGGCTGGTGCTGGAAGTGTCGCAGCATCTGGGCGAAAACGAGGTGCGCTGCATTGCCATGGACACCACCGACGGGCTGACGCGCGGCCAAGGCGTGGCCGATACCGGCGCGCCGATCATGGTGCCGGTGGGGCCGGAAACGCTGGGGCGCATCATGAACGTCATCGGCGAGCCGATTGACGAGCGCGGCCCTGTCACCACCAAGCAGACCTCGTCCATCCATGCCCCCGCCCCGCTGTTCGTGGACCAATCCACCGAAACGCAGCAGCTGATCACCGGCATCAAGGTGATTGACCTGCTGGCGCCCTACGCCAAGGGCGGCAAGATCGGCCTGTTCGGCGGCGCCGGCGTGGGCAAGACGGTGCTGATCATGGAGCTGATCAACAATATCGCCAAAGCGCATGGCGGATTCTCGGTGTTCGCGGGCGTCGGCGAGCGCACGCGCGAGGGTAATGACCTTTATCATGAGATGATGGAATCCAGCGTTATCAACCTGGAAGACCAGAGTAAATCGAAAGTGGCGCTGGTCTACGGCCAGATGAACGAGCCGCCCGGCGCGCGCGCGCGCGTGGCGCTGACCGGCCTGACGCTGGCCGAATATTTCCGCGACCAGGAAGGCCAGGACGTGCTGTTCTTCGTCGATAATATCTTCCGGTTCACCCAGGCGGGCTCGGAAGTGTCGGCGCTGCTGGGCCGCATTCCCTCCGCCGTGGGCTACCAGCCGACGCTCGCCACA
>JAFATP010000193.1 GCA_019243895.1 Alphaproteobacteria bacterium | reverse complement strand
GAAGCAACTATAGGTTGCATCCATTTTCTTGTTCCCCCATCGTCTTGATTTGCTTAAAATTGTCTTAAATATCGCCGGCATTTTAGCAATAGGACTGGCTTTTCAGGACGCGTCATGACAGGATGGCAATCGCGGTGAGGCAGAGCCTGTGCCGCTTTCCCCAAACAGAGACGAAAAAAATTTGTGCTAAGGAGTAAGCCATGACCTCGATGATGATCTTAGCGGACACGTTACACAATCCTGTCGATGCGGCCGAGATGGTGTTGATGGAACGCGAATGGGCGTTCGAGCGGCTGCATGACGGAGAGTTGCTGGCGGAGACGAGCGGCATATGGGGAAGTTACCGCTTGTGGTTCGCCTGGCAGGAAGAGTTCAGCGGCTTCACGCTGGGATGCGCCTTCGCCACCAAACTGCCGAAAGCCGCGTGGACGAAAATGCACGCCCTGATCGCCATGGTGAACGAGAAGCTGTGGCTGGGGCATTTTGAAATCGATTCGCGCGAGCACACCGTGGCATTCCGCCATACGCAGCTGGTGCGCGACGAGGCAGGCACCAGCGCGAGGCAAATGCAGGAGCTGCTGGACATCGCCGTGCGCGAATGCGAGCGCTTCTACCCCGCCATGCAGGCGGTGGTGTGGGGCGGGAAGTCGCCGACCGAGGCATTGGAAATGGCGCTTTTCGAAACCATCGCCGAGGCGTAGGATACGCGTCACTGACATTTCGGAGGTGACGTGGTCGGCATACATCATCCGCGCAATCTTTTGCTGGTTGGGTGCGGCAATATGGGCGGCGCGCTGCTGGCCACCTGGGCGAACGCCGACACGCTTGCCGGCACCGCCTATTGCGTGATCGACCACCAGCCGAAGATCCAAATTGCCTCGCGTCATTCCGTGCGGCTCCAGGCCCATCATAACCTGGATACCGTTTCGCCGAATTATGCGCCCGACATCGTGGTGTTCGCGGTGAAGCCGCAGGAGCTGGATGCAATGCTGCCGGCATACGCCAAGCGCTTTGCTCTCAAGCCGCTTTATATTTCCATTGCGGCGGGAAAAGAGCTGGCGTTTTATGCGCGGCATCTGGGCGCGGCGGCGCGCGTTATCCGCGCCATGCCGAACACGCCCGCCACCATCGGCTGCGGCATGACGGTGCTGTGCCGCAACGAACGCGCATCGGAAAAAGACCTGGAGGAAGCCAAGCTGCTGTTCGGCGCGGCGGGGACGGTGGCCAATCTGGACGATGAAAGCCTGATGCACGCGGTGACGGCGGTTTCCGGCTGCGGCCCGGCTTACACGTTTCTCTTTATCGATGCCATCATGCAGGCCGGCATGCAGCGCGGGCTGGATGAAACGCTGGCGCGCACGCTGGCGGAGCAGACCGTGCTCGGCGCATCGTCGCTGGCGTCGGCGTCGCGCGGGGAATCGCTCGCGGCGCTGCGTCAGCGCGTGGCCAGCCCCGGCGGCGCCACCGAAGCGGCGCTTAACGTGCTGATGAAAGACCGGGGAGGGCTTGCGGCACTATTGCGCCAAGCCGTGGATGCCGCCGTTGCCCGGTCGGCGGAACTGGCGTCAAAGTAATACGCCCGAGAGGCGTAAAACGGTTTTTGTGCACTGCACCATTTTTGCTATTGACGCCACCGGATTGCTGTGGCATGATCCGCCGAAGCATCCGAACGCGGCTGATGAAAAAGGCCATGCCGCGCCGTCTGCCTTTATCTTATCAGTCATGGAGTATCATATGAGCTATAACAATCCCTTCTCTGACGCCTTCAAAAACACGGTGGACTTAAACGAGCTGTTCAGCACCCACCGCCGCAATATCGAAGCCTGCTCCGCCGCCAATCAAGCCGTGGTGGAGGGCGTGCAAGCCATCACCCGCCGCCAGTCGGAAGTGATGCGCGAATATGTGGAACAGGTGCTGCGCGCCAGCCGCGATCTTCTCAGCAGCGGCACGCCGGAAACCGGCTTAAGCCGCCAGGCTGAATATACCCGCGGGCTGATCGAATCCGCCATCAATAATTTCCGCGAAGTGACCGAAATGGCCACCAAATGCGGTTTCGAAGCGTTCGATGTGCTGAACAAGCGCGCCAGCGAAAGCCTGGATGAGATTAGCCGCGCCTCCAGCGCCACCGGCAGCCGCAAGAAAGCCGCTTAATATCGTTATATGCCTCCCCCGTTTGCGGGGGAGGCGCCTCTTCTGGCAGAATAATTAGTGAAAATGGGCGTGAATCTTCTGCGCCAGCGCGCGGCTTAACCCCGGCACGCGCATCAGATCCTCCACCGTGGCGTTGGCCACCCCCCGCGCCGATCCGAAATGCTGCAGCAGCGCCCGCTTACGCGCCGGGCCGATGGCGTCCACCTCATCCAGCGCCGAGGCGTGGGTGGAAGTGCTGCGGCGCTTACGGTGCGCGCCGATGGCAAAGCGATGCGCCTCGTCGCGCAGCGTTTGCAGGTAATGCAGCACCGGCGTATTTACCGGCAGCTGGAACGGTTCGCGCCCTTCCATGTGAAACCATTCGCGCCCGGCATTGCGGTCTTTGCCCTTGGCAATCGCCGCGCAGGCAATGTCGCCGATGCCGAGCTCGGCGAACACCTGCTGCGCCGCCGCCAGATGCCCCGCACCGCCGTCGATCAACACCAGGTCAGGCGGCTGCGGCTGCGCGGCTTCTTCCTGCACCAGCAGGCGGCGGAAGCGCCGCGTCAGCATCTCGCGCATCATGGCGTAGTCATCGCCCGGCGCCATCTCGGTAAAGCGGATATTAAACAGGCGATACGATTTTTTATCGAAGCCCTCCGGCCCCGCCACGATCATCGCCCCGACGGCGCTGGTGCCGGAGATATGGCTATTATCATAAACCTCCACGCGCCGGGGAGGCGCATTAAGACCGAACACCGCCGCCACCCCGGCAAGCGTCTCCTCATGGCGCGCGTGGTCGCTCAGGCGCGTCCGCAAGGCTTCTCGCGCATTGCGCAGCGCCATCTCCACCGCCTGCCTGCCGCTGCCGCGCGCCGGCGTCTTGACGTGCACGCGCCGCCCGGCAAGCAGGCTCAACGCCGCCTCCAGCACTTCCATATCGGCGGGCGCGTGGCTTAACAAAAGATGCGCGGGGAGTATCTGGGTTTGATAATATTGCGCCACGAACGCCGCCAGCACCTCGCCAGGCTCCTGCTGCTCCGCGTGCGCCGGAAAATAAGCGCGGCCGCCGCGATGCTGCCCCGAACGCCAGCTCACCAGCTGCACGCACACCGCGCCCGGCCCGTCCGCGCAGGCAAACACGTCGGTATCGCGCTCCGGCACGGCGGCACTCTGGCTCTGCACCAGCGCCAGCGCGCGCAGCCGGTCTCGCAGCACGCCCGCACGCTCGAACTCCATGCTCTGGGCCGCGTCGTGCATTTCCCTGCCGAGCTGCTCCTGTATCTCGCTGCCGCGCCCGGAGAGGAAACGCTCCGCCTGCCGCACCAGCTCCGCATATTGCGCCTGATCCACATAAGCCACGCATGGCGCGCTGCACCGCTTGATCTGATATTGCATGCACGGGCGCGTGCGGTTCTTAAAAACATTATCCGAACAGGAGCGCAGCAGGAACGCTTTCTGCAACAGGGCGATGGCATGCTCCACCGCACCCGCCGAAACGAACGGCCCGAAATATTCGCCTTTTTCTTTGCGCGCGCCGCGATATTTGCCGATGCGCGGGAAAGGATGGGCGGAAATCTGGATGTAAGGAAAGGACTTGTCGTCTTTGAGTAAAATATTATATCGCGGCTGCAAGGCTTTGACCAGACTCGCTTCCAGCAGCAGCGCCTCCGCCTCGGAAGCGGCAAGCGTGATCTCCACCGCGTGCGTCGCCATCACCATGCGCTGGAGGCGATAGGGCAGGGACATCGCCTGCGTATAATGCAGCACGCGGCTTTTCAACTGGCGCGCCTTGCCCACGTAAAGCACGGCGCCTTTTGCATCCAGCATGCGATACACGCCGGGTGTAGACGGCATGTCGTGGCAAGCGCGGCGAATGACTTCGATGCCGCTGATACCTCCGTGGGGTATGTCGCCGGGCTCTGTTGCGTCGGTGGTCATAAAGACGGCGTAAGTATTTTTTCCTGACGTTTCAAGCGGCTAAAAACTATCCACGAATCCTGTGGATAACAATGTGGAAAAAAGCGGCGGCGGGCATAAGCGGAGAAGAAAGCTGCGGCTGGGCCAGACTTTGCACATTTTTTAGGCAACATTGGCAATAGATTGTTATACATCAATTTATATCATTAAAAAAGTATTATACCATCCCTCTTTTGCGGGGTCTGCCCCCGGGTGGTGGCAACCGGAGAAGGCGCTGTGCACAACCCATGCATTCCGGCGCAATACTGCGGTAACGGAAATCTCTTCTTTATGGGTCGTTTATCACGCGC
>JAFATP010000128.1 GCA_019243895.1 Alphaproteobacteria bacterium | reverse complement strand
CTCCTTGATCTCTATCCCCTGGGGGATGAACCATGGCCGTTTATGTTTTTTCTTGCGGGGATTAGCTTCGTAATCACCCCCTCCGCCAGCGCCGCCGTGGTGAAAAAATCGTTGATGCTCGGTTCTTCCATGAGATTCTTTCGGCCGATGGCTCTGTCCTTTCTCCGAACCATGAAGCGCTTTTGTGTGATGACCTAGGGTGGGAGGATTTTTTGCGCGGCCGGACCCTTCATGAGGTTCGGAATCGGGAGGCGGAGATTTTTCGTGGTGGGGAGATTTAGGATGGGTAGGCGCGTGAGGATGCGCCGCGGGGGCATGAGGGCCTATGGAGAAAATCGCGTCACTGGCTTCCGGGCTGATGGGATGTACCGCATGCCCGCCGTGCTGATGCTGTTGGGAAAAAACCGCATCGCTTGTTTCAGTATCGATGGAGGCGTGCGTGCCGGTGAACGCTTTTTCTCCGGTTGATCCATTGTCATCCACCGTAATATGAACAGGTTCAATAGGCCGAGCTTCGGCGGGATGATGATGCGCCGGTGTTACGCCTGATGGCAACTCACGCTCTTCAAGCTGTTCCAATTCGTCCAAGGTTGGTTTCATTGCTGCTCTCTCCCGAATAATACACGCATACAATGCTTAATACGCATTACACTTTGAAAGTCTTCGAACCGAACCTTTTCCGGGAGATTTTTTGTCTTGCATTTGCAATAGCCTTTGCCCGGCAGCTTGCAGTAATACACCGTTATCCTTAGCTAAATTGATAATGTCATCCTTAAAGGTACTGATAAAAGTGGCGATCATCTTTCCCCCCACTAGCAACGTATCGCCGCTTAAACTCCCTCCGCATTGCAATCGCCGCCGCTGTCTTTAGCTTTGTATGAATTGTCTTCTGCATCGAAACAGCGGTGCCGGCGGTTTGTGCGCGCCCTCATGCCTCAATGCCGAACACGCTTCTGCCGCCGTATTGCGGTGAAACCTCGGTTTCATGCGCGATGATTTCTTCCACGCTCGGGCCTTTGACGATGTGGTTCTCGAGCGCGCGCGCCTGCTCGTCCAGCCTTTTGATGGCGCTCAGCTCTTCCGTTTGCCCCAGCCTGGCGTTTTGAACGGCGGTCTTAAGCACGCGGATGGTTTCGTCATACACCTTGATGGGAACGGGAAACGGGTGACGGTCTTTCCCGCCATGCGCCAATGAAAAGCGGGCCGGGTCTGAAAACCGGCATGGCGCGCCGTGAATGACCTCCGCCACCATGGCCAGCGCGCGAACGGTTCTGGCGCCCACCCCCGGCGTTAAAAGCAATTCGGAAAAATCCTCCGGCCCGCGATCGATGGCGGCGGCGATATTGCCGTGCAGGCGCTTGAGCGAAATATTCTCGGCCCGGACGTCGTGATGCGCGGGCATGTCCAGATGCGGCAGGAAAGGCTGTTCCGGGCGCACCTCTTTGGGCGGGCCGATAATCTCCAGCTTGCCTAGTTCCGCCACGATACGGTCGGGGGCAAATGTTTTGAGCAGGTCGATCTGCTTTGTGCGCGATGTCCGCGCGCGCTGATCGGTGAGATTAATGATATCGCCCTGGCGGCGGCCTTCGATGGCGCGATGCGGCGCATCGATGAAGCTGGTAAGCCCTTCCGACAGCCAGTGATAACGCCGCGCCTGTTTATTCGCACCGTTCATCCCCTGCTGGATGACGGCCCATTTTCCATCGTCGGCCACGATGAACCCATGCAGGTAAAGATCGAAACCGTCCTGAACCGCGGCGCTATCCACTTTCGCCACCAGCCGGCTTGACTGCGCAAGCTCGCCGCCGTTAAAGCCCACCTTCTGCCCGATGCTTATCAGTTCCTGCGGCGTCTGCCGCGAATATCTGCCCCGCCCGCCGCACACATGCAGCCCCAATTCGTGAGAGAGCGGGGTTAATCCGCGCTTGAGCGCTCCGATGACGCTGGTGGTAATGCCGGAGGAATGCCAGTCCATTCCCATCACCGCGCCGAAGGACTGGAACCAGAAAGGATGCGCCAGGCGCTGCAGAAGCTCATCACGCCCGTAATGATGGATAATCGCCTGGCTCATCACCGCGCCGAGCGTGGTCATGCGGTCGGCGAGCCACGGCGGCACGCGGCCGTAATGCAGGGGTAGATTGGCGCTGCCTATTCTTTGGGCCATTCTTTATCACTTGGGAAGGAGGTGCGCGGCGATTATAACAGAAGGCGGAGCGGAAGAAAATCCCTACCGCAATCCGCCGCTCCGGTGGGATGCCGATTGCGGGATCAATCGGCGGCTTTGTTGAATTGAATCTCTCGGAATCGGCTCTGATGCTGATCTCAGAGTGATATCGAGAATCGAGATCAGAATTTTTGCTGATATGGTGATTTGGAGACGGCGCTTGACAATATTCCCTACATGGAATATATTCCTTTTATGGAATGGAAAGTTCTGTTCGACGAAGACTTTGAGGAATGGTTTGGAGAACAGAAAGACGATCTCCAGAACGAAATCCTTGGGCATAGCAAGCTGTTGGCAACCTATGGGCCGATGTTAGGCAGGCCACGCGTCGAAAGCATCAAAGGATCGAGATTCCCCAACATGAAGGAGCTTCGTATTCAATGGAGAGGGCAGCCCTGGCGAATATTATTCGCTTTCGATCCCAAGCGCAGAAGCATTCTGCTGGTCGGAGGTAACAAGCAAGGTGACAAGCGATGGTACGATAAAAATATCCCCATCGCCGATGCAAGATTTGAAAGACATTTAAGGAGAATGGAGAAGGACAATGGCAAGAAGCATAGATGACTATATCAAAAAACTGCCGAAGAAGCGCCGCGACAAAATCGCCAAGCGTGCGGCAGAACTGATTGCGGAAGAAGCCACGCTGCAAGAGCTGCGTAAAGCCCTACATTGCTCGCAGGAAAAAGTAGCGGAAGAATTGGGTGTTAACCAAGCGGCAGTTTCCAAGATCGAGCGCCGTACGGATATGTATGTCAGCACGCTGCGTTCTTATATCGAAGCAATGGGCGGCAGTCTGGATATCGTCGCACAATTTCCTGGCAGTCCGCCGGTGCATATTTCGCAGTTTAAGGAGTTGGAGTAGTACTGAGGCTCAATCATTTCCACGATTATCTATTCGTGGTTTGGAGTTGGTATACCAAGAATGCAGATGCCTGCTCTTCCATACAAAATTAGGGAGCAAAGGCAGAAAGCGTTGCCGTTTTTGCTGCGGTTGATACAATCTTTATTTGGTAATTAATTTATTGCTGCTTAAATTCTTCCAGAATCTTCTTCATCTCTGCGTCGCATTTTGTCTTCGGATCTCTCCGCCACTCCGAATCATTCCATATTGCTTTCATTTCATCGAAAGAGAAATTGGCCATATAATTTTGTGGTGGCAGGGGTAATGTACTCTTGCTCCATTTTTCTTCTGTGCGTGACCAGGTAAAAAGTGTTTGATCCTGAGTCATGTGTAAATACCAATGAACCATTTCATACGGTGATGCAGCCAATATAGCCCCATAACGGGAATTGAGTTCATCAATAGCATTATGCAACGCCATTGGTGATACGGTTGTAGATGCCGCAGCACCTAATTTTGGTATGTTGCTGCTTATCAGCAGCCAAAGTTCCTCGTATTTGCTGTGGTCGTAATTCTTTGCGAGGTTGACCTTTTCTTCTATCCGCGCGGTTAATGCCGCCCAAGGATCAGTCTTTATCCAGTATGCTTGCTGACGGCCATTTCTAGCGTCACTTTCTTCCTGTTGACGCAGTTTACTACCGTTTTCATTGGCATC
>JAFATP010000213.1 GCA_019243895.1 Alphaproteobacteria bacterium | reverse complement strand
CGGGCGAGAAAGGCGAGAAAATCATCGAGATCACGCTGATAGGCCGCAACGGTATTGGCGGCCCCGCCGCGCTCGGCGCGCAGCATTTCCAGGAACTGGCCGACCAGCTCCCGCGCACTCATGGCGTTTTAAGGAAGCGCTGCGCCGGTAGCTCCTTGGTAACCTGGTTTTGTTGCAGCGGGATGTCACCCGCGGTGACGGCAATGACCGCTCCCGCCAGCGCCAGCACGCCGAGCCCGATGATCGCCAAGGGCCGTCTCTTACGCCTATGTTGCATTTTTCCGCCGTTCCTTTAAGGTGATATGATCATGTCTATCCAAGCAAAAAATGCGACAAAAGCCAAGCCGGAATTGGCCGGAATCGCACTCCGGCGCAGCATTGTGCTGGTGGGATTGATGGGCGCGGGCAAAACCACCATCGGCAAGCGGCTGGCGCACGCGCTCGGCGTTTCGTTCGTGGACTCCGATCACGAAATCGTGGAAGCGGCGGGTTGCAGCATTTCCGATATCTTCGCTATTTACGGCGAGGAGATTTTCCGCGACCTGGAACAGCGGGTGCTGCTGCGCCTGCTGGAAGCGCCGCCTTGCGTGCTGGCCACCGGCGGCGGCGCATTCGTGAACCCCGCTATCCGCGAGGCCATCAAGCAGCGCGCGCTCTCGGTGTGGCTGAAAGCGGAGCTTGAGGTGCTGGTGGAGCGGGTGTCGCGGCGCGACACGCGGCCGCTGCTGCAGGCCGGCGACAAACGCGAAATTCTTTCGCGGCTGATGCAGGAGCGCCATCCGCTTTATGCGGAAGCCGACATCGTCATCGACAGCACCACCGGCGCCCATGAGGCGGTGGTGGAGCAGATATTGACCTCCGTCGCACAATGGCAGAGGGATCATGGGTGAGCGCCTGCGCGTTGAGCTGGGTTCGCGCAGCTATGAGATCATCGTCGGCGAGCGGCTGCTGGCCCGCGCCGGAACGTATGTCGCGCAGGTGGCGCGCGGCAATCGCGCGGTCATCGTTACCGACGAAAACGTCGGTACGCTTTACCTCCACCGCCTGATGGGCGCGCTGGAGGAAAAAGGCATCGGCTCGCTGCCCATCGTGCTGCCGCCGGGCGAGCAGACCAAATGCTTCGCGCAGGCCGAATCACTGATGGAAACGGTGCTGGAGCATAAGCCGGACCGCGACACGCTGATCGTGGCGTTGGGCGGCGGCGTCATCGGAGACCTCGCCGGATTCGCCGCCAGCATCCTGCTGCGCGGGCTGGACTACGTGCAAATTCCCACCACGCTACTGGCGCAGGTGGATAGCTCGGTGGGCGGGAAAACCGCCATCAACTCCCGCCACGGCAAGAACCTGATCGGCAGCTTTTACCAGCCGCGGCTGGTGCTGGCGGATGTGAGCGTGCTTTCCTCCCTGCCGCGGCGCGAGCGCCTGGCAGGCTATTCCGAGGTGTTGAAATACGCGCTGATCGACGATGCCGGATTCTTTGACTGGTTGCAGGAACACGCGGCGGAGGTGCTGGAAGGAAAAGCCGGCGCACTCACCCGCGCCATTCTCGTCAGCTGCCGCGCCAAGGCCGCCATCGTCGCGGAAGACGAGCGGGAAAGCGGCAAGCGCGCCCTGCTCAATTTCGGCCACACCTTCGCCCATGCGCTGGAGGCGGAAACCGGTTACGGTGACGCACTGCTGCACGGTGAGGCGGTGGCCATCGGCATGAGCCTGGCCTTCGCGCTCTCGGTACGGATGAACCTATGTCCGGAGGAAGAACTGCTGCGCGTCATGCGGCACCTCGCGCAATGCGGGCTGCCCAGCTCCCCGCTGGCGGTGCGCGCCAACTGGGACGTGGAAGCCCTGATGGAGCATTTCTCCCGCGACAAGAAAGTGCGCGGCGAATCGCTCACCTTCGTGCTGACGCGAGGCATCGGCAAGGCGTTCGTGGCGCATGACGTGGAAAAAGAATTGGTGCGGCAGTTGCTGATTGAACATTTACGCCCCGCCCCGCTGGATATCGCCAAATGAGCGCGACCATCGCTGTTTCCGTGCTGACGATCGTGGTTTTCCTGCTGATCTCGGCCTTTTTCTCGGCAGCGGAAACGGCGCTCACCGCCGTTTCCCGCGCCCGTATCTATCAGATGATAAAGGAAGGCAACAAGCGCGCCGTGCGCGTCAGCCGCCTGCGCAAGGAAAAGGAATCCCTGATCGGCACGGTGCTGCTGGCCAACAACGCCGCCAACATTGCGTCTTCGGCGCTGGCCACTTCGCTGTGCATTCAGCTGTTCGGGGAGAACAGTGCCGAATTGCTGATCATAACGCTCATTATGACGTTTGCCGTAGTAATCTTCGCCGAGATTCTGCCGAAGACTTACGCCATCCAGAACGCGGAAAAAACTTCGCTGGCGCTTGCGCCCTCGCTGAGCTTCATGGTGAAGCTGCTTTATCCCTTCACCAAGGGCATCCGCATTTTCATCCGCGGGCTGCTGAAGCTGTTCGCGGTCGACATCAGCGGCAACAATACGCTGATTTCCAGCGCTGATGTGCTGCGCGGCGCGGTGGAGCTGCATCACCGGGAGGGCACGCTGGTGAAGCAGGATCGCGACATGCTGGGCAGCATTCTCGATTTGAACGACATCGAGGTGCGCGACATCATGGTGCATCGTACTTACATCGCCATGATCGATGCCAGCCTGTCCGCTTCCGACATCCGCGAGCAGGCCTTTTCCATGATGCACAGCCGCATTCCCTTATGGAAAGACAACCCGGACAATATCGTCGGCGTGCTGCACGTGAAGGATCTGATCCGCGCCGAAACCACCGGCAGGGCGCCGCTGGATGACCATGAGATTCTATCGCTGGCGCACCCGCCGTGGTTTATCCCGGAAACCACCAATCTACGCGACCAGCTGGTCGCTTTCCGGGCACGCCGCCAGCATTTCGCCATCGTGGTGGATGAATACGGCGCGGTGCTCGGCATCGTGACGCTGGAGGATATTATTGAGGAGATTGTCGGAGAAATCGATGACGAGCATGACGACCGCGGCGCCAAGGACATTCAGAAAGCCGGGCCCAACGTGTATTACATCGCGGGCGACGTCACCATCCGCGACATCAACCGCGAGTTGGACTGGGATTTGTCGGATGAGCACGCCTCCACCCTGGCGGGGCTGGTGCTTTACGAGGCGCGCGTTATTCCCGCCAAGGGACAGCATGTGGAAACGCAGGGATTCCGCTTCACCGTGGTGGATAAAAGCGCCACCCGCATCCGCCGCCTGCGCGTCGAAAAACTTCCAGCGGCGGAAAATCCGGCGCCTTAGCATGAAGCGCAGCGACGGATATATCATTGAATATTATGCCATCGGAAAACAGGTGAAAGTCACCGCCATCGACCCGGAAACCGGGCGCGAAGCTTCCATTATCGGCGCACCGGCGGCAGGCAAGGATAAGCTGGCCGCGCTGGCCATCCGCAAGCTCACCTATGTGCAGCAAAAGGACAAGGGTGAGTAACCGGCATGGCTCCTCCCCGGAAACGCTCTCCTTCCCGCCGCAAAACACCTTCGCTGCGCGCGCGGCTTGCCGCGCTTCGCGGCTGGCTGGCCGTGCGGGGGCGGCGGATGATCCTGCCGCTGGCGTTCATCGCCGTCGCCTTTATCATCTGGTTTTTGCTGTCGCTGCCCGACATCACCCATCTGGATGCACGAAAAACTCCCGGCGTCATCATTAAGGCCGAAGACGGCCGCATCATCGGCTCTTACGGGCAGGCATACGGGGAATTCGTTCCCTATCGCCAACTGCCGGCCACGTTGGTTCAAGCGCTGCTGGCCACCGAAGACCGCAATTTCTTTCATCATCACGGGGTGGACCCGCTGGGCCTCCTGCGCGCGATGCTGGCCAACGTGCGGGCGGGCCACACCGTGCAGGGCGGCAGCACCATCAGCCAGCAGCTGGCCAAGAATCTTTTTCTGACGCCGGAGCGCTCGCTGCTGCGCAAGCTGCGCGAAGCGCTGCTGGCGTTCAAGCTGGAGCAGCACTATACCAAAGAGCAGATCCTGTCGCTTTACCTCAATCGTGTTTATCTCGGCGCCGGTAATTTCGGAGTGGAGGCCGCCGCGCACCGCTATTTCAATAAATCGGCGCGCGATCTCAGTCTGAGCGAATCCGCCGTGCTGGTCGGCCTGCTGAAAGCGCCTTCGCGTTTTGCGCCCACCAGCAATCCCGATGCCGCCAAGCAACGCGGCGAGCAGGTGATCGCCAATATGGTGGATGCCGGTTATCTCTCCGCCCCGCAGGCGGCGCAGGCGAAGAAGGAGCTCGCCCAGGTGATCACCCGCACCGCGCGCAACAGCGCCGAATCCATGATGTATTTCACCGACTGGGTGATCGACCAACTGCCGGATTTCGTGGGCGACGTGCAGGAAGACCTGGTGGTCACCGCCACGCTGAGACCGGAATTGCAGCGGGCGGGCGAGCAGGCCATTCACTCCGTGATGGATAAATCCGCCGATAAGATGGACGCGTCGCAAGCCGCCTTGCTGGCGATGACGCCCGACGGCGCCATCCGCGTGATGATCGGCGGGCGCAACTATGCGGAAAGCCCTTATAACCGCGCGGCGCAGGCACGGCGCCAGCCCGGCTCCTCCTTTAAGCTGTTCGTATATTTGACCGCGCTGGAAGGCGGCATGACGCCAAGCTCCACGGTGGTGGATCAACCGGTCAGCGTCGGCAAATGGCAGCCCAAAAACTATACCGGCGGTTATCGCGGGGAGATGGCGCTGAGCGAGGCGGTGGCGCAATCCATCAACACGGTGGCGGTGCAACTGAGCGAACGCTTCGGCCGCAGCAACGTTATCAGCATGGCGCACCGGCTCGGGCTTACATCAGAAATGGAGCCGTTGCCAAGCATCGCGCTCGGCGCAACCGAAGTGTCGCTGCTGGAGCTGACCGGGGCGTATGCGCATCTGGCGGCCGACGGTATGCAGGTGGTGCCTTACGGCATCGTGACCATCGATACGGCGTCCGGCAAGCGGCTTTACCAGCATGAGCCCACCACGCCTCTGCGCGTGCTCAGCGAATCGGTGGTGGCCATGATGAACAGCCTGCTTTCCGGGGTGATTTCTCACGGCACCGGGCGCGCGGCGCAGATCGGCCGTCCGGCGGCGGGCAAAACCGGCACGACCTCCGATTATCGCGATGCCTGGTTCATCGGCTATACGCCGGACCTGGCGGCGGGGGTGTGGGTGGGGAACGACGACAACACGCCGATGCGGAAAGTTACCGGCGGCATGCTGCCCGCGCCGATCTGGCGCAACTTCATGAAAACCGCGCTGGCTAATGTGCCGCCGCATGAATTGCCCACCTCGTCAGGCTTTTGGAGCGCCATTCTGCCGTGGCTATCGTCTCCGGCGGATGCGCCCGCGGAAAGCTATCAGCCCGCGCCTCCGGCGCCCATCGCGCCGCCAGAATCAGCGCGCCCGCACCCTGCTCCCCCGGATGCCGGCTTCCGGCTGGGGCCGCAATTCTGGAATAAGCTGCTGAAGATCGAGCCGGTCTACCCCGAGCAGCCCCGGCATTGATTGCGCCGGCTACGCATACCGATAAAGCTGTGCGCCGTGGCGCTTCAGCCATGCCCGGGCTTCCGCGTGATACGGGCAGCGCTGCGCTACGATGCGCCAGAAAGCGGCGCTGTGGTTCATTTCGCGCAAATGCGCCACCTCATGCGCCACCACGTATTCCAGCACCTCCGCCGGCGCCAGCATCAAGCGCCAGGAGAACGAAAGCCGGCCATCGCTGCTGCAGCTGCCCCAGCGCGAGACGGTATCGCGCAGCGTGATGCGGCGGATGCGGCAGCCCAGCGCTTCGGCGTGCGCCTCCGCCCGCCGCGCGATTTCCCGGCGCGCCTCGGCTTTAAGCCAGTCGCGTACGCGACGCGGCACGAAATCCGGCTCGCCCGCCACCAGCAGG
>JAFATP010000198.1 GCA_019243895.1 Alphaproteobacteria bacterium | reverse complement strand
CACAGCGCCTGGGTGAAAGTGGATGAAAAGGGCAAAGTATGGGTCAGCAAGGATAAAGGCAAGACCTGGGTAGCTGCTCCGGACGGCACTTGGGAACTGAGCGATGGCACCAAGATCACCGTAAAGGACGGCATGAAGCTGTAATAGCTTCTTCGTCTTAAAGCTCGGAAGGGCGGCCTTGTGCCGCCCTTTTTGCTTGCCAAGCCGGAGTTTTTCATTTATCCAGTCACTCCCTTCCGCAAAGGCGGGGTATTTCACACGCGAAGCGCGTCTCCGGTGGCATCGGCAACGGTGCTGCAATGCCTTCGCGGAGGTCTAACCGGAACAACGAGGTAAATGAATGTCTTCCTTTCCGTCCTTTTCCATGCGCGAGCTGATCGAAGCCGGCGTCCATTTCGGCCATAAAACCAAGCGCTGGAATCCCCGCATGGCGCCCTTCCTTTACGGCGTGCGCAATGATATTCACATCATCGACCTGGGCAAAACGGCTCCGCTGCTGAAAGCGGCGCTTTCCGCCGTTCGCGACACCACCGCCGCCAACGGACGGCTGCTCTTTGTCGGCACCAAGCGCCAGGCTTCCGATCCTGTGGCGGAGGCGGCCAAGCGTTGCGGACAATATTACATCAATCAGCGCTGGCTCGGCGGGCTGCTCACCAACTGGAGCACCATTCAGAACTCCATCCGCACCTTAAAGCGGCTGGAGGAGCAACTTTCCCAGCCGGAGCTGGGATTCACCAAAAAAGAACTGCTCACCATGACGCGCCTGCGCGACAAGCTGGAATCTTCGCTCGGTGGCATTAAGGACATGGGCGGGTTGCCGGACATGCTGTTCATCATTGACGTGGTGAAAGAGGATCTCGCGGTGAAAGAAGCGCAGAAGCTCGGCATTCCGGTGGTCGCCATCGTAGACAGCAATGCCTCGCCGGAAGGCATAACCTATCCCATCCCCGGCAACGACGATTCCACCCGCGCACTGCGCCTGTATTGCCAGCTGATTTCCGATGCGGCGCTGGCGGGCATCCAGCAAAGCCTGTCCGCCTCCGGCGGCGACCTGGCGCAGGCCGAGGAAGCGATGGCGTCCGGCCAGGAAGGCGAGGGTGAAGCGGCTCCGGCTCCTTCCCATGCCGAGCCGGCGGAAGAAGGCGGGCGGCGCTCCAGCCGCGGCGGCAAACGCGGCGGCACCGGCAAGAGGGCGCCGGTGGTGGAAGTGAAGAAGGCGCCGGGCCGCAAGAAAACAGAAACCGAAGAATAAGGGCATCGTATGAGCGAGATATCAGCGAGCGCGATTAAGGAACTACGCGAAAAAACCGGCGCCGGCATGCTGGACTGCCGAAAGGCGCTGGCGGAAAATGCCGGTGACATGGAAGCGGCCATTGACTGGCTGCGCAAAAAGGGCCTGGCCGCCGCGGCCAAGAAATCCGGCCGCACAGCCGCCGAAGGCGTGGTGGCGGTGGCGGTGGAAGGCAAGAAAGGCGCGATCATCGAGCTGAATACGGAAACCGATTTCGTGGCGCGCAATGAGCAATTCCAGCGCCTCGCCCGCGACATAGCGCAGATCGCCCTGCAGAGCAGCGGCGATGTCGAAGCCCTGAAGCGGATGGCGATGGGATTGAACAGCACGGTGCAGGACGAAGTGGCGGTTGCCGTGGCGACCATCGGCGAAAACATTCACCTGCGCCGCTCGGCGGTGCTGACGGTGAATAAGGGCGCGGTGGCCAGCTATATCCACAACAGCGTGGCGCCGGGCATGGGCAAGATCGGCATACTGATCGCCCTGGAATCCGAGGCCGACGCGGGCAAGCTGGAGACGCTGGGCAAGCAGGTCGCCATGCATATCGCCGCCGCCCGCCCCGAGGCGCTTTCCGTGGGCGATGTGGAGCCGCAGAAGCTGGAGCGCGAACGCGCGGTGTTCAAGGAGCAGGCGGCCGCAAGCGGCAAGCCGGAGAACGTGATTGAGAAAATGGTGGAAGGGCGCATCCGTAAATATTATGAGGAAGTGGTGCTGCACGAGCAGATTTTCGTGGTGGATAATAAATCCAAGATTTCGCAGGTGGTTGAGCAGGCGGCTAAGGAACTGGGCGCGCCGGTGAAAATCACCGGCTTCGTGCGTTTCCAGTTGGGCGAGGGCGTGGAAAAGCAAGCGTCTGACTTCGCGGCGGAAGTGGCGGCGGCCGGCGGAGCGGCGGCGTAAAGGCAACTCCATAAATGGATTGCTATTAGGATAATTTAGGATAGTAAGGGATAAACTATATATCCTTATTAATAAATTTCCTACTAATCGGAGACAGTATGCCGGACACACCCCAAACGCAGACCAAGGAACAGCTCATCAAAGCCATTAAACAGGCGTTAGCCGCTAATGAGCCTGTGAATTTTATCGCACAGAGCACGGCGACCTTCCGCGGCGATTCGGTCGATATTA
>JAFATP010000095.1 GCA_019243895.1 Alphaproteobacteria bacterium | reverse complement strand
TGGCCTTGGCTGGAGGATGCATGGCGCGCGCGCTGATGCATTGCCGCCGTATTCAATATAAGGGCGGCAAGGGTGAGAATCAGGTTATTCCATTGCTGGAGCAGGATGAAAAGCACGGCGGCAGCTTCCAGCATCCACGCGACCGGCTCCCACAAACAGGAAAACAGAGCAAGCCACCGCCATCGCCCGGTGGGGGATGAGGCAGTCAGCGCGCCCGGGAATAGATCCATGTCCCGCTTATAGCATTGAACGCGGCCGCTTCAACGCCGTATCATGGATGGGTGATTCAACGCCGGGGTTCGTCGGGCGCATCCGGCGCATGCAGGCTTTGCATCAAGGGCAGCACGGCGCCGAGCGCCACGCCTCCTGCCACCACGGCAAAGCTCACCGCTTCCAGTTTTTGATGCCGGCGCAAAATGCGCCAGCGGTCACTCATCGTTTCCATGCCCAGCCCTTTCATGCGGGCTAATGCTTCCTGCTCATTGCTCTCAATCAGCGCATCCAGCCGGTGAAATGATTCCTGCGGATTGATTTGCCCATGTTCGACGTGGGATTTTATCTCGCGGAAAGCTTTTTTGCGCGCCGGCTTCATATCGTCGAACGCTCCCAGCGAGGAAAGATTTTTATAAGCATTGCGCTGCACGTAAATCCATACCGTTGCTGCGCCCGCCACCAGCGAAGAAACGATCGCCGCGGCATCTGCAGTAGTTTTGCTGATCAGGCCGCGCGAATGCTTATGCTTATTCTGTTCCATCGTGATGCCTAATTAGCACGCTACGGCGATTCTGCCTATCTCCGGTGTTTATGCGGTAAGGAGCTGAATTATTCCCATAGTTCGCTTAAGCGCGCATTTGGGCCATTAATGTTTTTGATCTCCCGATATTCTCCTTCGATAATAGTCGCTTGAGAAGGCGGGGACGGAATGTCGGGTGTGAATAGTGCCGCCCGCCCCGTCAGCCGTTGCCGCAGGGCTAGATAAAGCCCAAGGGCGATGAAAATGCCGACGGCAATGAGCAGCACCAAAACCCCCGTTGCCAGCGTCGCGGCAAGCAGCAGAAGATTCAGAAGCAGGAAGAAAATAGCGCGCATAGGATTACATCCCGATCTACATCGGTGAGTGCCATTGGGGGGTATCTCCAGATTAGGGGGTATAAGTTACCCCCATTTATGCCCCCATCTGGGGGTACATTTTACAAATGTCATTTGGAGTGTAGCGGACTTCGCTGACGCTGTAAATCACCGTTTTCTGGAGTTATTCGGACAACATCGGATGTCATTGAATCAAATTCTGGCTGGGGCGCCAGGATTCGAACCTGGGAATGGCGGTACCAAAAACCGCTGCCTTACCACTTGGCTACGCCCCAACGAATTATCGCCCGAGCGCGCGGGCCGGGCGGAGGTAAAGAAGTTCGCTTTTATAAAAGAAGTGTGCCATTTTGTCTATATATCCAGTACGGACATTTGAGGGAATGGTGGGCCCGGGAGGAGTTGAACCTCCGACCTCACGCTTATCAGGCGTGCGCTCTAACCACCTGAGCTACGAGCCCCAATGCTTGCGACTATAAAGGAGCCGAGCTTTAAAGAAATAACGAGGGGAAGTCAATCCTGGCGTGCGGGCGGCGGAGGCCTCAATCCACGTCATATTCGCCGTTTTTCAGCCAGCGCCGGTGATTATCGGGCTTGCCGAAATAATAGCCTTGCAGGTAATCCACCCCCATATCCATGAGAATCTTCGCGATTTCGCCGTTTTCTACGAACTCGGCCACTGATTTGAGGCCGAAGCCGCGGATGAAATCCAGCAAGGTTTTCACAAAAAAGCGGTTATCGGCGGAGGTGGCGAGGTCCTTGACGAACACGCCGTCGATTTTCACCATGTCCACCGACAGGGCCTTCAGCTGGCGGAACGAGGTATAGCCGGAACCGAAATCGTCCAGCGCCACCTGGCAGCCCAGCGACTGCAGCGAGGCCACGAAATACGCCACGCGGCGCAAGTCGCGGTGCACGGCGGTTTCGGTGATCTCCACGCTCATGCGCGGCGCGATGTCCGGCGTCTCCTCGATCAGCTCATGTGCGCGCTCCAGCCAGGCGGGGTTCACGGTGGTGACGTTGGATACGTTGAAGGCGAGGGACACGTCCGGCGAAAGCCGTAATTCCTTGGCCACCCGCTCCAGCACCATCTGGTCGATGGTGTCGATCAGCCCCATTTTCTCCGCCACAGGAATCAGCGGGCCGGCCGAAACGATCTGGCCTTTTAAATTAGTGAGGCGCAGCAGTCCCTCATAATGCGCCACCTGCCCGGTGCCGGTGGCGATGACCGGCTGCCACGCCATGCGCAGGCGGTTTTCCTGGAACGCGCAGTGCAGGTAATTGGCAAGCCCCATTTCCTGGCGGCTGAAATCCGCCTTGGCGCGTGAGACCGGATAAGGCCGGTACATTCCCTCCTGCGTGCAATGCAGTGCGACATAGGCTTTGTCCATGGCGTCACGCGCGTCCCGGGTTTCCTCAGGGAAATGCACGGCGCCGATGGAGGCGATGGCGTGCAGCGTGGCGGTGGCGAAGTTGTCGCGGCCGTAGTTCTGCACGATGTTGAGAATGCGCGCGGCGGTGCGCTCGCTGCTCTCGGCGCCGCTGTCATTCAGCACGATGCCGATCTGGTCACGCTGGAGCCGCTCGATGCTGTCATAAGGCCCCAGCACCTGGGCGGCAAGCTGCTCCACCAGCGTGTGCATCAGCGTTTCGGAAATATCATGCCCGTACGCGCTGAGCACCATGGCCAGGTTATCCACCGATATCAGCAGCAGGCAGCCGGAACGGTGCTCCTCCATGCAGCTCTCGATGGTTTCCTGCAAGCGTACCAGGAAGGCTGAGGCGGAAGCCGCAAAGGGGAGCGGCGGCGCAGGCAGCTTGCCGGCCAGCTCCTTCCAGCCGTGATGTATGTCGGTCATGGCCATGCGCGCGCTGCTTTCCCGCTCTAAAATTGCACTTTATCGAGTATGGCATTACAATGGTAAAGAATATTTAAATGTAGGCGGTTATTTTCGCTCAATGGCACAGGCAGGCTGCAAAAATCAGAGCGCCGGCGAAGGGGTTGGCGAGGAACGCGCGCCGCCCGGAACCGGGGTTTTCCGGCGTCAATATGTTGATTTGCCAAGCGAAATGCATAGTAACCGGCAGTAGGAGAATGAAATAGGCGGTTGAAGCCCCCGCCGCCATTCCGGCCGCCGCCGCACAGCCCAGGCAGCAGCCGTAAAAGAAGCCGACCCACGCGGTTACCCGTTTCCCGAACCGCCGCGCCGTGGATTTGACGCCAATGGCGGCATCATCGACCCCGTCCTGCAACGCATACGCCGTGTCATAGCCCAGGGTCCAGAAAAACCCCGCCGCATAAAGCAGCACCGCCGGGAGCGTGACGCGACCCTGCACGGCCACCGACCCCAGCAGCGCGCCCCAATTGAAGGTGAGTCCGAGAAATGCCTGCGGCCACCAGGTGAGGCGCTTCATGGCGGGGTAAAGCGTCACCAGCGGCAGCGCAGCGGCAGCCCATGCCGTCACGCGGAAGCCTAGCACCAGCGCTACCGCCAGGGAAAGCGCCAACAGCAGGCAAAGCAGGATCAGGGCCGCGCGCACCGACATCTCGCCGCAGGCGAGCGGGCGGGAACGCGTGCGGGTGACGGCGGCGTCGATCTTGCGGTCCCACAGATCATTGATGATGCAGCCCGCACCTCGCATCAGCACCGCGCCGGCGGCAAACAGCGCCAGCAGCCTGGGCGAAGGCGCACCGGGACTGGCAAGCGCCGCCGACCACCAGCAGGGCCACAGCAGCAGCAAAATGCCCGCCGGCTGGTGCAGGCGCATCAGTCGCAGGGGAGTGGGGAGTTTCATAAAGGGGCTCGCATCCGGACGCAGGATAACCTACATAGCATTGATGGCAATCGCGCAGGAGAAAATCATCGCCCGCCTCTTCGTGGCGTCTGCGCTCGGCGAGGGCGCGCTGCTGGAGCTTTCCGGCAACCATCACCATTACCTGGCGCACAGCCTGCGCGCGGAGGCAGGCCAGCGCGCGGCGCTCTTCAACGGGCGGGAGGGCGAGTGGCGGGCCATCATCCGCGCCATCGGCAAAAAAAGCGTCACCGTGGAAGCCGAACTCCGCCTGCGGATGCAATATGACTGCCCGGACATCCAGCTGGCGTTTGCGCCAGTGAAAAACGAGAAGATCGATTTCACCGTGCGCCGCGCCACCGAGCTGGGCGTTTCCGCCTTGCTGCCGGTGATAACTCAGCGTACGGTGGTGACGCGGATCAACACCGACCGCCTGCGGGCCAATGCCATTGAAGCGGCCGAGCAATGCGGGAGAATGGATATTCCGCTGCTTCATCCGCCGCAGAAACTGGAGACGATGCTTTCGCAATGGCCGCCGGAGAGAACCATGCTGCATTGTGACGAAACCGGGAAAGGGATGCCATTTCACTCCCTGCTGCCGGGCTTGGACAAAGGAAAATACGCGGTGCTGATCGGGCCGGAGGGAGGATTCTCGCCGGAAGAGCGGCAGCGCCTCGCCTCCCTGCCTTACGCGAAAGCCGTTTCGCTGGGCCCGCGCATTCTGCGCGCGGAAACGGCGGCGCTGGCGGCGTTGGCCAATCTCATGGCGTGGGCGGGCGACTGGGAGGAAAGGCCCGCTTTTTCATGACGAAATTCTCCATACCCATCCTGGACCGGCTGGAGCATCTGTATGCGGCGCGCCAGGAAGAGATCGAGCGCTGGCTGGGCCAGCGCCGCGCCGAGGCGCCGCCGCATCTGACCACCTCCGTGGATTTGCGGCATTCGGGCGTGCGCTGCGTGCCGGTGGACACCAACCTGTATCCGGCGGGGTTCAATAATCTCTCCGCCGCTGCCCGCCTGCGCGCGTCGCGCTTCATCAAGCGGTTTCTGGAAGAACGCCTGCCGGAAGCGCGCCGCGCCATCATTATTCCGGAAAACCACACCCGTAATCTTCCGTATCTGGATAGCGTGAGTGTGTTGCAGCAGATACTGACGCAGGCGGGGGTGCAAAGCGTCATCGGCGGATTGAGCGCATCGCCCGGCACGCCGGTGGAGTTGCTTTCCGCGCAGGGGAAGGCCATTGAAGAAGTGCCGCTGCGGCGGGCAGGCCCGTGGCTGGAGACGCAGGACGGCTTCCGCCCCGATTTCGTGCTGCTGAATAATGACTGCTCGACCGGGGTGCCGGAGATTCTGGAGCAGATCGCGCAGCCGATCCTGCCGCCGCCGACGCTCGGCTGGCATATCCGCCGCAAGAGCGTGCATTTCGAAGCGTATTGCGCGCTGGCGGAGGCGTTCGGCCAGGCGTTCGA
>JAFATP010000111.1 GCA_019243895.1 Alphaproteobacteria bacterium | reverse complement strand
CATGCCGACGTCGCCAATGTGACGTATCTGAGCATTTATCAGGTCAACGCTTCCAACAACACCTTCACTTATCTCGGCGGCGGCAGCGGCCCGGTCAGCCAGCCGCCCGCCCCGGTCAACGCGGTAGCGTTTTCGCCGGAAGACATCTATCTCGCGGTGGGCGTGAACGCCGGCAATAATCTCTACGTGTATAAGCAAAGCGGCGGCGTATTCAGCACCGTGGGCGTCACGGCTTCGGCAACCAATGCGGTCACCGCCGTGGCGTTCTCAAGAGATAACCGTTATCTGGCGGTTGGCATGTCGGGAGGAGCGAAGCTGGTGGTATATGGGGTGGGCGATACGTTCAGCAGCGTCAATATCGGCATTGTCGGCGGTCTGCCCGCCACCGCCGTCACCGGCGTTTCCTTCAGCTATGACAACCGCTACCTCGCCGTTTCCACCAATAACGCTACGCAAAGCCTTTACGTGTATCGCATTGATCCCACCTCCACCACCAACACCTTCACCCTGGTCACCGGCGCGAATTCCTCGTATACGGGATTGAACGCGGTAAGCGCCTCGCCGCGGCAGCACGTGATTACGATGGCGGGCAACGCCGCGCCGTTCGCTGCGGCCACCAAATATGTCCCCATTGAGGATAGCTTCACTCTGCAAGGCAACTCGGCCACGGTGGGCTTTGCTTCCCAGCCCTTAGGCGCGGCTACGGGCGTTACCCAGCGTTACCTGCATTGATGCAGGTTTTGCTTGACTTTCTTAAGGAAAACCCATACACAGGCGTTCCTTTTTATCACGTATGGGGAAGATTATGGCGCGGCGCTGTGAGTTGACGGGGGTGGGAGTGCAAACAGGGCACAAGGTGTCGCATTCCAACCGCAAGACCAATACCCGCTTTCTTCCGAATCTTCAAGAGGTAAGCCTGATGAGCGAGGCGCTGGGCACGCGCGTTCCCCTGCGCATCACCGCCGCCGCCCTGCGCAGCGTGGAGCATAACGGCGGGCTGGACGCATATCTGCTCTCCCATGCCTCGGACAAGCTCACGGCCAAGGGCCGCCGCTTAAAGCAGCAGATTAAGAAAAAGGCGCAGGCGGCTGCTTAAGATAAGATTTAAGGTTGCAGCAGACCTGAAGCCTTAAGCGCTATTCTCCAAACAGCTTCGTCACTTCGTTGGTCAGCACTTCCGGCAGCCGTTCGATGTCGGAAAGCGTCGCGGCGCGCGCATAATAGCGCGTCACGTCATGGCCGATGCCGATGGCCAGCAATTCGACCGGCAGGCTGTTTTCCACCTGCGCGATGGCGGCGCGCAGATGCTGGTCCAGATATGCCGAGCCGTTAACGGACAGCGTGCTGTCATCCACCGGCGCGCCGTCCGAAAGCACGATCAGGATGCGCCGCTGCTCGGGCCGGACCAGCAAGCGGCCCGCTGCCCACAAAATCGCCTCGCCGTCGATATTTTCCTTCAGCATGCCTTCCTTCAGCATGAGCCCCAGGCTGCGCCGGGCTTTCCGCCACGGCTGGTCGGCGGATTTATAAACGATGTGGCGTATGTCGTTCAGCCGCCCGGGGGAAGCGGGGCGATCCGCCTTGATCCAGTCTTTCTGGCTCATTCCGCCTTTCCATTCCCGTGTGGTGAAGCCGAGAATCTCCACCTTCACCCCGCAGCGCTCCAGCGTGTGAGAGAGAATATCGGCCGTCAGCGCGGCGATGGTGATAGGACGTCCGCGCATGGAGCCGGAATTGTCGATCAGCAGCGAAACCACGGTGTCGCGGAAGGGAATGTCGCGCACCTGCTTGAACACTTCGCGTGAAAGCGGGCTGCCGATCAGCCGCGCCAGGCGGCGGCTATCGATGATGCCTTCCTCCTGGTCGTAATGCCATTCACGCGCCTGGTGCGCCAGCAGCAATCGCTGCAGGCGGGTGGCAAGCCGGGCGGCGGAGGCGCGCAGGCGCGGCAGGCGTGCCTCCAGCTGGCGGTGCAGCGCTTCCATTTCCGCCGGCGTCGCCAGGGCAGTGGCGGGCAGCACCTGGTCATGGCGCGTGGTGAAGATGCGATAGCCGCTGGCGGCGGCGGCCAGTGCCGACGCGGCGGTTTCGCCGGGACTGCGCGGCATCGGCAGCGCGCGCGTGCCCTGTCCGGTCCCCGGCGCCTGCATATCCGTTCCGGGGAGAGAGGAGGGCGGCGATGTCTCGCTTTCCCTGGCGTCGCTCCCGGCCCGGCCGGTTTCTTCACCCGCCGGTTCGGCGGCCATTGGAATCGGCGCATTTCCTTCCGCCGGATCCGCCACGGGGGCGGAGGGTGGAACGCTGCCCCAGCCCAGCGCTTGCAGGAAACGCAGGGCCAACACACCGAATGCTTTTTGATCTGCCGCCGCGGCCAGCAATTTTTCCATCGCCTGCGGCGTGCACGCGGCAAAGGTTTCCTGCATATGGTAGCCGGGGTCGCCGCGCAGCCACAATCCCAGCG
>JAFATP010000086.1 GCA_019243895.1 Alphaproteobacteria bacterium | reverse complement strand
CCCGCCCTGCTGGTGTTCGAGGTGATGGCGCTGGGCCTGGCCCTGCCCTTCCTGCTGATCAGCTTTTTCCCGGCAGCGCTCCGCTTTCTGCCGCGCCCGGGGGCGTGGATGGAGCGGCTGAAGGAGCTGCTGGCGTTTCCCATGTATATTTCCGCCACGTGGCTGGTGTGGGTGCTGGCGATGCAGGCGGGCGCGGATGCCGTGGCGGCGGTGCTGCTCACCATGCAGGCGCTGGCTTTCCTGGCGTGGTGGCAGCGCGGCGCGCTTTCGCCCGCGATGATGCTGGCGGCTGCCGTTTTATGGGCGGGCGGCGTGTGGGCGGTGCATCACACCGTGGCGGCTCCGCTTTCCGCCAATCACCCGGAAGCCGTGCTGCGCTACGGTGAAAAATACCGCGCCGAGCGGCTGGAAGCGCTCCGCGCCGGCGGCGCACCTGTGTTCGTGGACGCCACCGCAGCCTGGTGCATCACCTGCCAGATCAACGATCACACCAGCTTAAGCAGCGACGCCGTGCAGAAAGCCTTTGCCGAGCGTCATATTACCATGCTGGTGGCGGACTGGACGCGCAAGGATGCCGAAATCACCGCGCTGCTGGAGCGCTTCGGCAGGCGCGGCGTGCCGCTTTACGTGTATTTCCCGCCGCATGGCGAGCCGCGCGTGCTGCCTCAATTGCTGACGCCCGGCATCGTGCTGGCGGCGATCAAACCTTAGGATGCCACGCCGCGCCGTAAAAATACCAGCCGAGGCCGATGGTGAAGATGAAGCAGCCGTACAGCGCGTGCTCCAGGCACGCCAGCGCGAGTGAACGGCGGCGCGCATACGTGCCGGCGAACATCGCGCCGCCGATGCAGGTGAAGACCACGACGATCCAGTTGGCAAATACGATATGCGCAAAACCGAAAGCCAGCGCCGAGGCGGCGATATAATGCCGGTGCGTGCCGAACAGCGACGCGTAGCGGTGATAGAAAAAACTGCGGAAGATAATCTCCTGCGGCCACACCGACAATATCGGGTAAAGCAGCATGATCAGCGCCCACAGCGCCAGGCTGCGGCGCGGCAGGGCGAACAGCCGATCCGGCTCCGTGACGATGGTGAAAAGAGCCAGCAGCGCCGCCAGCACGACGAATCTCAACAGCACCGGACGTAAACCCGCCCTCAAACCCGCCATGTTCCATTCGCTGCGGTGAGAAAAATCCGCGTTGCGCTTCAGTGTGCCGTAGGCAAATAATGCGCCGCCCCACAGCAGCGCCACCATCAGGAATCGCTGATGCACGCAGAGAATCACCACCGGCATGCCCGCAAAAAGCGTCAGCCATTCCAGCCATAGATAACGCTTCATCCTCTTTCCTTCAGCACGGCGCCGGCACGGCGGCCCAGCGCCTCGGCTTCCTCTTTTTTCCCCGTGACGTCGCAGGCGCGCGCCCACGCGCCGTCCGGCGCTAATAGCATCGCGCGCAAGCGCAGGTTTTCCTCCATGCATTGCGCATAAGCGGCAATCGGCATGCGGCAGGAACCCTCCAGCGCCGCCAGCAGCGACCGCTCCGCCGCCACCGCTGCCGCGGCGTCCGCATCGTTCAACGGTGCCAGAAGCGAGAGCATGCGCGCGTCGCCTTCACGGCATTCCAGCCCCAGCGCCGCTTGCGCCGCCGCCGGCAGCATTTCCTCCAGCGGCAGGGGATGTCCCGGCAGCGGAGAGATGCCCAGGCGCTTAAGCCCTGCCGCCGCGAGCAGGATGGCATCCGCCTCGCCGCGCTCCAGCTTGGCCAGGCGAGTCTGCACATTGCCGCGCAAGGAAACGATGCGCAAATCCGGCCGCACATGCAGCGCCTGCGCGGCGCGGCGCAGGGATGAGGTGCCCAGCCGCGCCCCTTGCGGCAGGTCTTTGATGTGCGCCGCGCCGGAGGCGGCAATCAGCACGTCCCGCGCATCCTCGCGCGGCGGCACCGCCGCCAGCGCCAGCCCGGGCGGGAGCTGGGTTTGCATGTCCTTGGCCGAATGCACGGCCAGATCGATTCGGCCGTCCAGCAGCGCATCCTCGATTTCCTTGGTGAAGAGCCCTTTCCCGCCGATTTCCGCCAGCGGCTGATCCAGCGTGCGGTCCCCGCTCGTCATCATCGGCACCAGCTCTACGCTTACCTTAGCGTCCAGCGCCTGCAGGCGGCGGCATACCTCTTCCGCCTGGGTCAGCGCCAGAGCGCTGCGCCGCGTGCCGATGCGGATAATGCCCAAAGCCGGGCCATTAGGGGCTGACAATGCCATGCACGTGATCTATTGCATAAACCCTATGGCAACGCCACCCCCTTCCCCGCTGGTACTGGGCATTGAGACTAGCTGCGACGAAACCGCCGCCGCCGTGGTGGGCGGGGATGGAACGATTCTTTCCAATGTTGTGCTGTCGCAGGTGAGCGAACACGCGGTTTACGGCGGGGTGGTGCCGGAAATTGCGGCGCGTGCGCATGTGCGCTACCTGCCGCAGGTGATCGCTCAGGCGCTGGCGCAGGCGGAGGTTGAAATCGCGGACATCGATGCGGTGGCCGCAACCGGCGGGCCGGGGCTGATCGGCGGCGTCATCGTCGGCATGACGATGGGAAAGGCAATGGCGGCCGCCGCCGAAAAAGCGTTCATTGCCGTCAACCACCTGGAAGGCCACGCGCTGACGGTGCGGCTGACGCATCAGACGCCCTTCCCTTACCTGCTGCTGCTGGTCTCCGGCGGGCATTGCCAGTTCGTGATCGTCCATGCGCTCGGGCGGTACGAACGGCTGGGAGGCACGCTGGACGATGCATTGGGCGAAGCGTTTGACAAGGTGGCCAAGCTGCTGGGACTGGGATATCCCGGCGGGCCGGCGGTGGAAAAGCTGGCGCGGACGGGCGATGCCAATGCCTATGATTTTCCCGTTCCGCTGCTGGGCCGCGCGGGCTGCGATTTTTCTTTTTCCGGGCTGAAAACGGCCGTGCGCCTGGCGGCAGAGCGCGATGCGCCGCTCGCGGCGCAACAAAAAGCGGATATCTGCGCCGCGTTTCAGCAGGCAGCGTGCGCAAGCCTGGAGGACCGCAGCCGGAATGCGATGGCGGTTTTTAGAGCGCGCTGCCCCGCAGGAGCAAGCCTGGTGCTTGCCGGCGGCGTCGCCGCCAATCAGCGTATCCGCGAGCAATTGCGGGAAGTGGCGGAAACGGCGGGATTATCGCTGATCTGCCCGCCCGCGGCGCTGTGCACCGACAATGCCGCGATGATCGCCTGGGCGGGCATGGAGCGGTACCGCGCCAACCTGCTGAGTGAACTGGACGCCGAACCCCGCGCCCGCTGGCCGCTGGAGGAGTTGCAGCCTCTTCAAGCGGAGAGCTGACCTAAGACTCCTCACCTGGTGCCGAAGCCGAACTGCACGAACACGGCGCGGGCGTCGTGAGAAGAAAGATATTCGATGAAGCGACGCGCTTCCTTCATGTTGTCGCCTGCCAGAACCACGGCCCGGTAATGAATCGGCGGATAAGCGCTCGCGGGCAAGGGCCAGACTGGCTGCAGGTTCTGCTGCAGCGCTTCCGTTGCCAGCATCACCGCGAACGCATTCTGGTTTTTCACCAGCGACACCAGCTGGGGACGCTGCTTCACGTAAAGCGTATAAGGCTCCATATCCCCTTCCCGGTCCAGGTGACGCAGGGCGGCGCGGGCATAGCTGCCTTCCGGCAGGTTTTCTGGGTGCGGCACGCCGAAGGCAGGCTCCGGGCCCATCCGCATCAGCATATGCGCCACCGGAAGCCCGCGCGCCATATCCCCCGTCAGCACCGCTTTTTCCGGCCCCGCCAACACCAGCGTATTATTAGCGACGGGCGTTTCCGAATGCACATCGATCAACCCTTGCTGCTGCAGCTGTTCCAGCCAGGCGGTGCGCATGGTGATCAGCACATCGGCGCCTGCGCCTTCCGCCAGCAGATTGGTTTTCGCCTGGTCATCCACGAAAGCCAGCTCCACCGTGCCGTTGTTTTGCTTGGCATATTGACGCACGATCAGGCTTAACGGCAGCGTGAGGCTGCCATCCGCCAGCACGCTCACCTGCGGCAATGCATCCGGCGCCTGCTCCGCGTGAAGCGGAGACGCGGCCAGCAGCCACGCTACGGCCATGATAAGCCATTTTCTCTTCATGTACGCCACTCGTTACGGCGCGACGCGTATGCCGAACTGTTTTTCGAACCTGCTGAGATTCTCCGGGCTTATCGTCACGCTTACGCGCAGCGTATCGTCTTCCGTGCTTTCGCTCAATACCCGGCCGTTGCGATGCAGCCAGGAAAGCGCCTCGCCGCCCGCCATATCCAGGCAGAGCGTCGCCTGCACATAAAAACGGCTGGTGATATCCCGGTCCAGCTGTTGCAACAGCGCTTCCACGTTTTCCCCAGTGAGCGCCGAGATTCCCAAAACTCCCGGCGGCAGATGCGCCCGCGCCTCCGGAGGCAGGCAATCGATCTTGTTCATCACCTCCATCACATGCTCCGGCAGATGAGCGGAGCGGAACAGGGTTTTGAGCACCGCTTCCACGTCCTCCTTCTGCGCCGACTGGTCTTGGTGCGAAGCGTCCCGCACATGCAGGAGAATGTCAGCCTCCAGCACCTCCTCCAGCGTGGCGCGGAACGCCGCGATCAATTCCGGCGGCAGATTGGATACGAATCCCACCGTGTCGGAAAGAATCGCCGCGCCGCCGGAGGGCAGGCGAATGGCGCGCAGCGTGGGGTCCAAGGTGGCGAACAGCTTGTCCGCCGACACCACGGAAGCACCGGTGAGCCGGTTGAACAGCGTGGACTTACCGGCATTGGTGTATCCCACCAGGGCGATGATGGGATAGGGCACGCGGCGGCGCTTCCGGCGGTGCAGCTCGCGGGTGCGCACCACGGCTTCCAGCTCCCGCTTGATCTTGGCGATACGGTCGCGGATCAGGCGGCGGTCCAGCTCGATCTGCGATTCGCCGGGGCCGCCCAGGAACCCGAAACCGCCGCGCTGGCGCTCCAGATGCGTCCATGACCGCACCAGGCGGCTTTTCTGGTATTCCAGCGCCGCCAACTCCACCTGCATCTTGCCCTCGGCCGTGCGGGCGCGGGCGCCGAAAATCTCCAGGATCAGGGCGGTGCGGTCGATCACCTTGCAGCCCCACGCCTCTTCCAGATTGCGCTGCTGCACCGGCGACAGGGAGCTGTCCACGATGGCCAGGGTTATTTCCTGCGCGGCGATAGCCTCACGCAATTCCTCCACCTTGCCCTTGCCGAACAGCGTCGCCGGCTTCGGCGCGGCCAGCGGCACGATCAGCGCCAGCGCGACCTGAAGCTGAATGGCCTCCGCCAGCCCGCTGGCCTCCTCCAGCCGCGCCGCCGCGGTGCGCGCTGAGGCCGCTGCCTGCTTGAAATGGGGATGAATGACCAGCGCGCGCTGCAAGACGGTCTGCTTATCCGTGGCTAAAACCGTTTATTCTTCCGTCTCATGCGCATACTCCGGTTGCCCGCGGTATTGCATGGAAGGCGTTGCCGCGCTGCCCTCTTCATCATACATATGCACGGGAGCAGCGGGCACCACCGTGGCGATGGTATGCTTATACACCAGCTGCACCTGCGGCCCCCGGCGCAGCAGCACTGAGAAATTATCGAACCCGCCGATATTGCCCTGCAGCTTCACGCCGTTGGCCAGGTAAATGGTCACCGGAATCTTGCTCTTACGCAACTTGTTTAAAAATAAATCCTGAACGCTTTGCGGACGGTCGTGCATCATAATTTTTTCCTTTTATTGTTTTATAATGCAGAGGGGATGTGGAAACTTACCTGAAAGCGCTTCCCACTGGCAAGCCGTATTACAAATACCCCCGCACCTGGCGCGAGGCGACGATTTTTCCGCTGGCGGCGAATTCTTCGTGATTATCATCGATCTCGGAAAGCTTGTAATGATAATTCACCATAATGCCGCAGGATTGCTTCATGCCTTTGGGCGAGGTGTCCGCCAGCCAGTTGATTTTTTCCAGCCGCGCGCCGTTGAACAGGTGAAACGCCGCCACCGGATCCAGCGGTCGCCCGCCTTTTTTTTCCTCCGTCAGATAATGCACGCATTGCCGCATCAGCACCGGCTGCAGCGCCTCGGCGGTTTTCTTATCCTTGTGCCAGTCTGACGCCAGCAGCGCCTGCAATGCCCGCGGCGCATTCTTTTCACCCGCCAGGTTGCAGATCATGCGCAATTCCGAGGGTTCGGCGAACGGCATCTCGCCGCGCGCCAGCTGCGCATCCAGCCAGGCGCGGAAACCCGGCACCGGCGAGAGCGTGGCGAAGGTTTTGATCTGTTTATAATCCCGCGTCAGCTCCGCCACCACGCGCTTGATAAGAAAATTGCCGAAGCTGATGCCCGCGAGGCCCTTCTGCGCATTGGAGATGGAATAAAAAATGGCAGTATCGGCCTTTTCGATGTCGAAGACCGGGCTCTCGGTGTCCAGCAGCTTCTGGATGTTGTCGCTTAAGCCGTGCACGAACGCCACCTGCACGAAGATCAATGGCTCCAGCGGCATCTTATTATGGAAAAAAGCATAAATGGCGCGGTCGGCGTCCAGCCGGTTCTTCAAATCATCCCAGGAGCGGATCTGGTGCACCGCCTCATATTCCATCAGCTTTTCCAGTAGGGCGGCGGGCGAGTTCCAGGTGATCTGCGCCAGATCCAGCAACCCGATATCGAACCAGGAGGAAAGAATGGCTTTCATATCCTGATCCAGCCCTTTCAGCCGGTGGTCTTTGTGCGTCAGCGGCAGAAGATCCGCCCGCATGTCGACCAGAAACTTAAAGCCGTTGGGCAAGGCGGTGAACTGGCGCAGGATGATGCTGCGCGGGCTTATCATCGCTTCCCTCAATGGCGCCTCATTCCCGGTTTTCTGATAGCTGGCGATGGCGGCATCCAGCTTGGCCCGCGTAATGTCAAACCCCGCCAATAGCCGCAAGAACCGGGAGCGGCCTTGCGCATTCAGCGCCAGATAGGTCTGGCCTAGCTCCGCCGTGCGCGCCCGCGCGCTGATATCCCCGCCCTTAGCGTCCAGGCAGCTTTCCATCTGCTCGCGCAGCGCATGCAGGTCTTCGCGCGGCAAAGAGGGCCGCAACTCCGCGCCCAGCGCGCTGCGGGCGGTGCTTTCCATCTCCCGCCAGGCGCGCAGGCCCACCACCATCGCCTTGCGCCGCAGATGGGTCAGATTGGGCAGATGCCTGGAATCGCTGTCGTGCGCCATGATTCCTCTTGTAGCGCAGATGCTTGTGCCGCCGCAACAAATGTTATATGCAAAGCGCGTATATGAGGGATTATGAGCAAAAAAATCAATAAAGTGGTGCTGGCGTATTCCGGCGGGCTGGATACTTCCGTGATTCTGCGCTGGCTTCAGGACCAGTATGGCTGCGAGGTGATTACCTTCACCGCCGATCTCGGCCAGGGCGGGGAAGTGGAACCGGCGCGCGCCAAGGCCCGGATGATGGGCGTTAAACAGATTTACGTGGAGGATCTGCGCGAGGAATTCGTGCGCGATTTCGTGTTTCCCATGTTCCGCGCCAACACGCTTTACGAAGGCACTTATCTGCTGGGCACCTCCATCGCCCGGCCGCTGATCGCCAAGCGGCAGATCGAGATCGCCATTGAAACCGGCGCAGACGCGGTGGCGCACGGTGCAACCGGCAAGGGCAATGACCAGGTGCGCTTCGAACTGGGTTATTACGCGCTGAAGCCGGACATCAAGGTGATCGCTCCATGGCGGGAATGGGAGCTTAACAGCCGCACCAAGCTCCTGGCTTACGCCGAGGCGCACCAGATTCCCATCGCCAAGGACAAGCGTGGCGAAGCGCCATATTCAACCGATGCCAATCTGCTGCATATATCTTATGAGGGCAAGGCGCTGGAAGACCCGTGGGTGGAACCGGACGAGGAGATGTTCGTGCGCACCGTGCCGCCCGAAAAAGCGCCGTACGCGCCGGAATATGTGGAAATCACTTTCGAGCGCGGCGATGCGGTGGCGGTAAACGGTAAAATGCTCTCCCCGGCGGCGCTCCTCACGGAGTTGAATACCCTGGGCGGCAAGCACGGCATCGGCAGGCTGGACCTGGTGGAAAACCGCTATGTGGGGATGAAATCACGCGGCGTCTATGAGACGCCCGGCGGCACGCTGCTGCTGGTGGCGCACCGCGCCATGGAAAGCCTGACGCTGGATCGCGGCGCCTCACACCTCAAGGACGAGCTGATGCCACGCTATGCCGAGTTGATTTATAACGGCTATTGGTGGAGCCCGGAGCGCACAATGCTGCAGGCGATGATCGACCAATCGCAGGCCAATGTCAGCGGCGTGGTGCGACTGAAGCTCTATAAAGGCAATTGCACGGTTGTGGGCCGCAAATCCCCCCGTTCGCTTTACAGCCAGAGCCACGTCACGTTTGAGGAAGACAGTGTTTATAACCAGAAAGACGCGGAAGGATTCATCAAGCTGAATGCGCTGCGACTGAGACTGCTGAAGCAGGAATGAGAGTGCGGAATGCGTGCAGGCTGCCTCGATGCCCTGGGCGTCATTCTTATCTGGTCGGGGTTTATTCTGGTTTCGCGCATGGGCGGCAGAAGCCCGTTGCTGGCGTATGACGTAACGGCGCTGCGCTTCGGCGTCGCGGCGCTGCTGCTGTTTCCATTCTGGATCATGCGCAACCAGGTGCGGATATTGCAACCGCGCATGCTGGTATTGGGCTTTTCCGGCGGCATTGGTTATGCGCTGCTGGCATATCTCGGATTTAAATATGCGCCCGCAACGCACGCCGCGATTCTGCTGCCGGGCATGCTACCCTTCGAAATCACGCTCTTCAGCTGGCTATTGCAGCATGAACGGCCTTCACGCTGGCGCGTGGCCGGATTAACGGCCATCGCCGCGGGGGTGGCATGTCTTGCCGCGGACACATTCACCGGAAAAATGGCAGCGGCATGGAAAGGTGATCTTGCATTCATTGGCGCATCCACGCTATGGGCGCTTTATACGGTGCTGGCGCGCAAATGGCGGGTGGATGTGTGGGATGCGACCATCGGAGTCGTGATGATCAGCGCCCTGCTTTATGTACCGGTCTATCTCTTTGCTTTACCGAAGCAGCTTCACGCATCCTCGTGGGAGATCATCGCCATTCAGGGATTCTATCAGGGAGTGCTGGCAGTGATTGTGGCCATGGCACTTTACATGCGCGCCGTCCGTGCGCTTGGGGCGACGCAAGTGGGATTATGCATGGCGCTGGTTCCTGTCATTTCCGGCTTTGCCGCCGTCCCTTTGTTGGGGGAATCGCTCACGGCCGCTGTGCTGCTGGGCCTGGCGCTGACCAGTTTCGGCACGTGGGTGGGAAGCCGTGGTTAGCCGCGCTGCGGCGCGCTGTCAATTTGACGCTCCGCCGCCACTTTTTCCGCCTTGCTTAGCCCGGCGCTTGCCACCGGCCCGAGCATGGTCAGCCCCGCCGGCAGCAGGCAGCCGGCATGCCCCGCCAGGAACGCGCCGATGCCTTGCGCGCCGGTGACGGAGGCAAAGGCGGTTGTGGTGCCGGCATAAATGCCGTCCGGCCCCGCGCCGGGGCAATTATCCGTGTTGCCGATGGCCTTGGCGATGGGCAGCAGCATTTTATCCAGTGCACTATTCTTGCCGGCCAATCGCCCCATGAACAGCACGGCGTGCGCGATGCCCGGCAGGAGCGCGGGAAGCGCCAGCACTACGCCGAGCGCCATGCTGCCGACGCGCATGGCGGTGCCGATCTTGCCGCTGCCGCCGTGCTCCTTTTCATAATTCTCCACCAGATGGCCGCTTGCCCAGCCGCCGAAAGTAATCAGCCCCGGCACCAGGAGGTTATTGCCCGCCTCCGTGCTAAGCGCCGTGCCGACCACCGGAATGTCCTTGATGAAGGTGGCGATGGCGCCCGCCGCGCCGCTGTTCTGCCCAAGATTAAGGCAGCATTCGTCCACCAGTTTTTTTGCCAGCTGCTCGCCGATGCCAAGCTTCGGCAGCACCAGCGGCACGGCGATCACGGCGGCGCTCACCAGCGCGGTGGCAAGAACCGCATAGCTGACAATCTGTTCGACGTCATATCCGGCGATGGTCAGCGCCGCGCCGCCCTTATGCTCATGCGTAAAGCCAGCGGTGCTAAGACGGGTATCCGTTGCCGGGATGGACTGCATGCATATCCTGTTTCATTTCTGCAAGCGCTAATGAATCTGCTCGCCGTGAATCGCCATATCCAACCCGGCGATCTCGGCGGCTTCGTCCACGCGCAATCCCATGATTATATCAACAACTTTCAGGATAATAAAGGAAACAATGCCGCCGTAAATCAGGGTCACCACTACCCCTTCGCACTGGGCGAAGAACTGGGTAAGGCTGCCTGCCTTGCCGCCGATGGATTCCACGGCGAAAATGCCGGTAAGCAACGCGCCGACAATGCCGCCGATGCAGTGCACGCCGAACACGTCCAACGAATCGTCAAAGCGCAGATGGTGCTTGATGCGGCAGCCCCAGAAGCACAGCGCGCCCGCGGCGATGCCAATGACGAACGCCCCGGTCACGTCGACGAAGCCGGAAGCGGGGGTAATGGCCACTAAGCCCGCCACCGCGCCGGAAATGATGCCGATAACGCTCGGCTTGCCGCGGCTGGCCCATTCCACCCCCATCCAGGTGAGCGCCGCCGTGGCCGTGGCAATATGCGTCACCAGCATCGCCATACCCGCATTGAAGTTAGCAGCGGTGGCGGAGCCCGCGTTAAAGCCGAACCAGCCCACCCACAGCAGCGAGGCGCCGATAACGCTGAAGACGATATTATAAGGCGGCGCGCCGTTGGGCTTGCCGAAGGTACGGTGCGCGCCCAGCACGAAGGCCGCCATCAGCCCGGCGATACCCGCATTGATGTGCACCACCGTGCCGCCGGCGAAATCCAGCGTGGTGCCGAAGCCGAGCAGGCCCATGGCCTTGTCGTCACCCGTGCCGCCCAGCATGCCCTTTGGCCCCCACACCCAATGGGCGATCGGTATATAGACCAGGGTAAACCATAAGGCGATGAACACCAGTCCGGAGGAGAATTTAATGCGATTGGCCACCGAGCCGAAAATTAGCGCGCAGGTGATGGCGGCGAAGGTCAGCTGAAACATGACGAAAACGGATTCAGGGATCAGCGCCGGGGCAGTGCCGGAGGTGGATTCCAGCGTCAGCCCGTGAAGAAATATCCGGCTGGCGCCGCCAAGAAATCCATTGCCTTCGGTAAAAGCATAGCTGTATCCGTATACCACCCATAAAACGCTGACCAAGCAGCAGGTGACGAAGCTCTGCATCAGCGTGGCGAGCACACTTTCCTTGTGCACCATGCCGCCGTAAAAAAGCGCCAGACCGGGAATAATCATCATCAGCACCAGCAAGGTGGAAACCAGCATCCATGCCGTGCTGCCGGAATCAATCGCGGGCGGCGCAGCAGCGGCTAAGGCGGTTCCCGGCGCTATCATGCATGCCAGAAGCAGTAGCAAAATCGAGCTAGGCTTACGAAATTCGCGCATATCCATTCCTCCCAGAAGTGACGTGGTTAATGATTACTAACGGGAGTAGCAGAAACGGTAATTACCGGTCATCCATTATGATGCACTGCAACACATGAATTTTTATTCTGTTGCGGTTTTGCCACAGAAAATTAATAGACTGCTAAGATCAGAAACCTGGCTGGTTTCATGGCTTAAGGCGCGCGAACCCCGCCTCTAAATCCTTCATCAGATCTTCCGGATCTTCCAGGCCGATATGCAGGCGCACCAGCGTGCCCTCCTTCGGTAACTGCACTGCCCGCACCTTCTCTAGGTTGCAGGGAATCAGCAGGCTTTCAAAGCCGCCCCAGCTATAGCCCAGCCCGAAATACTTAAGCCCGTCGATGAAGGCGCGTAATTTTTCATGCGCCACCGGCTTTAACAGCACGGAGAACAATCCGCACGCCCCCGTCATGTCGCGCTTCCAAAGCGCATGGCCGCGGGAGCCCGGCAGCGCCGGGTAGTACACTTCCTCCACCTCGGGCCGGGCAGCGAGCCAGGCGGCGATTTTCATCGCGCTTGCCTGATGCTGCCGCAGGCGCAGCGCCATGGTGCGCAGGCCGCGCAGCGCCAGGTAACAATTATCCGCCGCCGGGGTGGCGCCGAAATTGCGCGCCGCATACAGCAGGCGCTTGTAATGCGCAGGCCGGCAGGCGAGCGTGCCCATCAGCAGGTCGGAATGCCCCCCGATATATTTGGTGGCCGAATGCATGGACACATCCACCCCGTGCGCGAACGCATTGAAATAAAGCGGGGTGGCCCAGGTATTGTCGGCAATGACGATGGCGCCCTTGGTGTGGGCCGCCTTGACGATCGCCGGAATATCCTGCATCTCGAAGGTGAGCGAGCCGGGGCTTTCGCAATACACCACCTTGGTGTTCTGCTTCAGCAGCGAGGCGATGCCGCCGCCGATTTCGGGGTTATAATAGGTGGTTTCCACGCCGAACCGCGACAGCATCTGGTCGCAATAGCGCCGCATGGGGCCGTAGACGCTGTCCGTGACCAGAATATGATCGCCCGCCGCCACGAAGGCGCTGACGGCGGCGGCGATGGCCGCCATGCCGGAGCCAAGCGCGATGGCGTGCTCCACGCCCTCCAGCGCGGCGATCGCGCTTTCAAAGGCGCCTTGCGTCGGATTGCCGTAACGGCCGTAAATAGGGAGCTTATATTCGCCGCGCTCGCCAGCCTCGAAATCTTCCAGATTGCGGAACAGAATGGTGGAGGCGCGGGCGACCGGCATATTCACCACCCCCTCATACTCCTCCGGAGCGAGGCCCAGCGTGGCCAATTCGGTATCGGAATTCATCATATCCTCCTTATCGGAAGCCACGATAAGCTAAGGCGTTTTACGTGTCTATCGGGGATTGGCAAGAGTTTGGTCGCTAGCGGTATTCTAATATGGGTTGTGCAATTTCTAAAATAAATCTACTTAAGGTTTATGCGAGCACTATTTGCTTTGCTCACCCTTCTTATTTCCCCGGTGGTATTAAGCGCCTGCGTGCTGATGC
>JAFATP010000235.1 GCA_019243895.1 Alphaproteobacteria bacterium | reverse complement strand
GCCGAAGCCGATTTCCGGCGCGCCGTGGCGCTGGACCACATCAATGCGCCCGCGCAGGCCGCGCTGGCGGCGCTGGCGGAGGGGAAAACCCCTGTGCCGGAAGCATATGACAAAGCCGCATTCGACATACGCGAATGGGGAACGACGGCGGAAGCATCGGCATTACCTTCCATCCATGCCGCGGCGGCGGACGCGGAGCGGCAATTTCCGCAAAACCCGGCGCAGGCGGAGGAGATGCTCTCCCGCGCCATCGCCCTTACCGATGCCACGCACCGTCATTATCACCGCCTCGCCGCCTTGCCGTGGCTGGCGCGGGGAAAGGCGTTTATGCTACTGGGAGAACGGGAACTGGCCCGCAACGACGCGCGGCGTGGACTGGATTTAGATAAGGAGAATTCGGGGCTTAAGGCCCTGCTGGCATCCTGATCTCAATGCGCAGCGCATGCAAGCCTTGCGCGAATTCCTCCGCCAGCGCCTTTTTCACCAGCCGGTGCGCCGCCACGCGCGGCATGTGCTGCAATTCCGGCGCGGCGATGATCACATGATAGTGCGTCTGCCCTTCCGGCATGGCGGCCGCATGATCGGCATGAAGCGCGGATTCGTCCCGCACCTCAAGGTGGGTGGGATTGAAACCCGCCTGCAATAATCGCCGTATCCGCGCTGCTCTATCCATCCCTCCGCCTTGCAAAAATAGCGATTTTAAAGCATAATTCGTTGATGGCCCAGCGCAAGAAAAAACCTCTCCCGGAAGCAGCTCCAGCGGCATGCGCCGTGGACGGCTGCGCGGCGCCCGGCGCATATAAGGCGCCCCGCTCGCGCGCGGATGTCAGGGATTATCAATGGCTTTGCCTGGAGCATGTGCGCGAATTCAACCGCGCCTGGGATTATTTCAAAGACATGACGGCGGAGCAGATCGAATGGTTCATCCAGGATGCTGTGCACGGCCATCGACCCACCTGGCAGCGCGATAACCACGCCGCGCAGCACATGCACACGGAGCAGTTGCACGAAGCGCTGCACCGGTTTTTTCACGAGGAAGACCACCGGTTCGCTTCGAAGACGCGCCAAAATGCCCGCGAACGCCAGGCGCTGGCGGCGCTGGAGCTGGATGAACCCTGCGAGGCGGATGCGCTCAAGCGGCAATACCGCGTGATGGTGAAGCGCTTTCACCCGGATCTTCACCGGGGCGACCGGCATTATGAGGAGAAGTTCAAGCAGATCACCGCCGCCTACGCCTATCTCCTGCAGCTTTATCAGCCGCATGCCTCATAGCAATTGCGTATCGTGCCGCGCTATGGCATTGCTGGCCGCATGAAACCCGTTCCCGCGGACATTGTTCTTGCCGATGCACCCAGCGCCATTGTTGACGCAGGCGCTGCCTTCGGGCTGAAACCCTCCTTCCCCGTTCCCGCCTTCTCCACCAAAGAGGAGCACGTGCCGGAGCTGGACCCCGCCTATTGCTTCGAACCGGAAACCACACGCGCCATCCTGGCGGGCTTCATGCATAACCGCCGCGTGCTGGTGCAGGGCTATCACGGCACCGGCAAATCCACGCATATCGAACAGGTGGCGGCGCGGCTGAACTGGCCGTGCGTGCGCATCAACCTGGACAGCCACATCAGCCGCATTGACCTGATTGGGCGCGACATCATCACGCTGCGCGACGGCAGGCAGGTGACGGAGTTCCAGGAAGGCATGCTGCCGTGGGCGCTCTCCCGCCCGGCGGCGCTGGTGTTCGACGAATATGACGCCGCCCGGCCGGACGTGATGTTCGTGCTGCAGCGCGTGCTGGAAGCGGCGGGAAAATTGACCCTGCTGGATCAGAACCGCGTTATCACCCCGCATCCGCAATTCCGGTTGTTCGCTACCACCAACACCATCGGTCTGGGCGACGCCGCCGGCATTTATCATGGCACTTCGCCCATCAACCAGGGACAGATGGACCGCTGGCATATCGTGGCGCAATTGAACTATCTGCCGGAAGAGCAGGAAACACGGGTGGTCTCCGCCAAGGTGCCGAATGCGGACAAGGCCGAAATCGCGCGCATGATCGCGATGGCCAATCTGACGCGCCAGGGTTTCATCGCCGGGGATATCTCTACCGTCATGTCGCCGCGCACCGTCATCGCCTGGGCGGAGAACCGCGGCATCTTCGGCGATATCCACACCGCGTTCCGGCTGACGTTCCTCAATAAATGCGATGAATCCGAGCGCGTCATCATCGCCGAGTATTATCAGCGCTGCTTCGATGTCGACCTTCTTGAATCCTGAAGCGCTGCAAGCCGCAGCGCGCGCGCTGGCTCACCATCCCAAGCTCTCGCTGCGCCCGCCGGTGCATCTGGCCGAAACGCCGGAGACGCGCGCGCGGCTGCGCGGCGACGCCGATCATCTGGCGCTGACGCTGCGCTATCACGATCCCGCGCTGCATGGTCAATTGCGGCCAGAGGATGCATCGGCGGCAGCGCTGTTCGATGCGCTGGAGGAAGCGCGGGTGGATGTGCTGGGAGGCCGGGTGATGCTGGGCGTGCGGCACAACACGGCGGAGCGGCTGCGCCAGGAAGACCAGGCCGGAACCGCCCATGCGCTGGGATTGTGGCTGCGCGGCGAACCGGGCTCCGATATGCAGGAGACCTTTGCCGCATGCACGCCGCAGGCGATGGAAAAATTGCTGGCCGCGGCGGCGGATCAAAAAGCATTCGGTGTGTTGGCCCTGCGTTTCCTGCAGGCGCTGGGCTGGGGCAGCGCTCCCTCCTCCGGCCCCGTGGCGGAACCGGCGGAAGGAAATGCGCCGATTCCAATGGCCGCCGAACCGCCCGCGGAGGAAGAAAGCGGCGGGGCCGGGAGCGACGCCAAGGAAAGTGAGACATCGCTGCCCTCCTCTCTCCCCGGAACGGATATGCAGGCGCCG
>JAFATP010000257.1 GCA_019243895.1 Alphaproteobacteria bacterium | reverse complement strand
CGTGACGGTGGATACCGATGAAGGCCCGCGTCCCGATTCCACCATCGAGGGGCTTTCCAAGCTGAAACCGGCGTTCGACAAGGAAGGTACGGTGACGGCGGGTAATGCCTCCGGCATCAATGACGGCGCGGCGGCGGTGGTATTGATGACGCGCGCGGACGCCGAAAAACGCGGCATCAAGCCGATGGCGCGCATCGTTTCCTGGGCGCATGCGGGCGTGGACCCCGCCATTATGGGCACCGGCCCCATTCCCGCCAGCCGCAAGGCGCTGGAGAAAGCGGGCTGGAGCGTGAAAGACCTTGACCTGATCGAGGCCAATGAGGCATTCGCCGCGCAGGCGATCGCCGTCAACCGCGAACTGGGATGGGACCTTTCCAAGGTGAATCTGAACGGCGGCGCGGTAGCGCTCGGCCACCCGGTGGGCGCGTCCGGTGCGCGGGTGCTGACCACCCTGCTTTACGGCATGCAGCACCGGGGCGCCAACAAAGGCATCGCCACGCTGTGCATTGGCGGCGGTATGGGCGTGGCTTGTTGCGTGGAGAGGGAATAAGGCGTTTAGCATTGACCGTTAAGCGCTAATCATATGGAAATGACGAAAAGCTTCAGGCTCGCACGCTTAACGCGGTCTTTAGAGCGCCTTCACACCCCCACGCCCACCCATCAACGTTTAACATCAGGAGTTCATTCATGACGCAACGCATCGCACTTGTTTCCGGCGGCACGCGCGGCATCGGCGGCGCCATCTCGCTGGCGCTGAAAGCGGCGGGATATAACGTGGCCGCCAATTACGCGGCGCGCGACGACGTGGCGAAAGAATTTTCGGTGACGCACGGCATTCCCGTGTTCAAGTGGAACATCGCGCATTTCGAGGAATGCCAGCAGGGCGTGGCCAAGGTGGAAAAGCAGCTGGGCGGGCCGGTGGAGATACTGGTGAACAACGCCGGCATCACCCGCGACGCCGCCATGCACAAGATGACGGCGGAGAACTGGGACGTGGTGGTGCAGACCAATCTCAGCTCCTCCTTTTACATGTCGCGCGCGGTGATCGAATCCATGCGCAGCAGGAATTTCGGGCGCATCATCAATATCAGCTCCATGAACGGGCAGCTCGGCCAGTTCGGGCAAACCAATTACTCGGCGGCGAAATCCGGCCTCTTCGGCTTCACCAAGTCGCTGGCGCGGGAAACCTCTGCCAAGGGCATCACCGTCAACGCCATCGCCCCCGGCTATATTGAAACCGACATGACAAAGAACATCAGCCCGGACATCATGAAACAGGTGATCGCGGGCATTCCCGTCGGCCGAATGGGGCATCCCGATGAAATCGCGCGCGCGGTGGTGTTTCTGGCGGCGGATGACGCGGGCTTCATCACCGGCGAAACCATTTCCATCAACGGCGGCCAGCATATGGAGTAAGCGGGAATCGAAATCCGGTTTCCCGCTTCCGGTTCCTACTGCCCCACGATGCGCTTCGCCACATACGCTTCCAGCCCGGTGGTGTCGATGCGCTGAGTGAAAGCATCCGGCGCGCCTTCCAGCACCACGGCGAATACCGGCACGGTGTCCGATTGCAGCATCGGCAATTGGAATAATATGTTCAGCGCCATCTTCCAGCCCATCAGATCCACCTGGCCGGTGAGATTGGCCGAGGCGCGGCCCGATTTCAGCGCCAGGCCCGGCGTCTGCAACAGCCCCTGGCTGAGATTGAGATTGCCGTCCACGGAGAAATCCGTGGTGGCGGAAGGCAGCGCGCGGTTGACGTTTGCCACCACGTCCGCCACCGAGCGCGCGGCATTAACGGCGTCCACCACTCCTTGCAGATTGAAGTGCTGAGCGCGAACGCCGCGGCCGGCAATCACCATTTTCGCATCCGCCTGCCGCATCCAGGAGAGCGTGTTAATGCCGTAGGTGCGCAAGGCGCCGCTGATGCTCATGCGGCCGCTGAGGGAATTGGTCTGCATCAGCTCGTTCAGCAGCGCGGCCATGTCCACGTTATACACTGTGAAGCTGGTGGACAGGCCAGGCACCTTGCCGCCGGTGAGCGTACCGGTGGCATCTGCCCTGCCGCCCAGCCGCTCAAAGGAAAGCTTGCGGAATTGCAGCTGTTCCTCCTTCAGCTCGCTGTTCAGCACGAAATTGGCATAAGACGTGCCGTGATGCACCAAATTGCCTATGCTGACATCAAAGACGCCGCTCAGGCCGATCATCCAGCCGAAGTCAAAAAGCTCCTGCGACCAGCGGTTGGCGCCGCCCGCCGGATTCACCCACGGCGCGCCGAACGATGCGCCGTCCTCGGAGAAATACGCCGTATCCAGCTCCGGCATCTCCAGCTTCACTTCCATGCGTGGAATCTCTTCCGCCACCGATACCTTGGCCTGGCCTTTCAGCGTGCCGCCGGGATAATGAAAATTGATATCATACAGGCCGAATTCGCCGCGGCGCGCATAAATGCGGAAGGTGGCGCGGTCGCCCGGCTTTTCCAGGAAGCGGAATCCGTCCAGCGCGATGTGAAGGTTCACCACCGGGGACAACTGCCGAAGCCAGTTGAAATCCACGCTGCTGTTGACATGGAAAATGAAGCTGTGCGTGCCGGATGCCTGCTGCTCCTCGCGCCACACATCCCGGAAATAGTCAAGATTGGTGTTTTTCAGCGCGATCTCCGCCTCCACGCGCGGCTGCGCTTCGAAATATGTCACCAGCCCGCCCGCCAGTTGCAGGTCGCTGAGCTTCACGTCGGCCTCCGATATGCGCAACTGCTCGCTGGAAATAAAAATATTCGAGCGGAGATAAAACACGCCGAAGCTTTTTTCCGGAAGCTGCGCCGCCGCACTATCCAGCGAGATCAGAAGATCGCGCAGCGAGGTGCCGTGCGCTTCGGCCGTGCCCTGGAATCGCGGCCCCTTGGCCGTGTTTTGAATATTACCCGCCAGCATGAGCGTGCCGTTGCCCGGCAGCACGACGGAGAAATTCTCCACCTGCACCTGGCCCTGCGCCACCGCACCTTTCACCGCAAGATTGGCGAACTGGGCGGTATCCACGAACAGCGTTTCAGAGGTAACGGCGAAATTCAATTGCGCCGCCGGTAAATAGGTGGTGGTGTCCATTCTAAGCAAGGGAGCCAGCACGGCGCTGTTCAGCTTTAACCGGCTGAAATCCAGGGTGATGGTGCCTTGCGGGGCAGCGCCGTCCAGCGTCAAAGCCGCATCTGCCTTACCAGCACTGTCCGGCGTTTCCAAGGTCGTCTCCGAAAAATGCAGGCTCTTGCCATCGTATTCCACCTGCCCTTCCAGGCGCACCGGATATGGGACGGCGGACGCGGGAGGCGGCGCGGGCGGGGAGGAAGCCGCGTTATCAGCGGGCGCGGAAGCGGGGAGAAACAGCGAAGGCTTCTCCCATGCTAGCTTCAGCGCACCCTTCAGCCGCTTATCAGCCGGCTGTAACTCGCCTTCAAAAGAGATTCCATCCTTCTCATCCGCCTTCAACGCCATCGTTAAGGGGAACGGAGCGTTCGCGGCATGGGCGGGAGCGGCAGCGCGCAGCATGAATGCCTGCCCCTGCCAGGTGAACGCGCCGGAAGCGCCGAATTCGCCGTTGGACTGGTTGGTCACGTGCAGGCCGATGGCATCGAACCGCGCCAGCTGATCGCCCTCGGGACCGATATAAATGATTTTTCCGCCGTCAATCGCCACTGACAGCGATGAAGGCCCGTGCGCCAGCCCGGAGAAGATGCCGGACAGCCACGGCCACGCCGCACCGCGATTGATCTCCAGCACCGGCTGAAAGAGCGTGATCCGGCTGAGCCTGGGTGTGGCGGAAAGCAACGAGGAAAAGGGAACGCCCAACTGCGCCGATACGATGCGCAGATGCGCTCCCGGCTGTCCGGCGGGCGGGGAAACCTCCACATCGTCCACGGTTAAGACCGGCGAAGGCAGCAGTGCCAACCGCGGTTCTCCGTGCACCACGATGGTTTGTCCGGTAA
>JAFATP010000085.1 GCA_019243895.1 Alphaproteobacteria bacterium | reverse complement strand
CGCGTATCGCCGGCCAGGTGCCGCGCGGTGAGGGAGAAGCGCTGTTCAACCCCAATGACTGGATCGAGCCGAAAGAGCAAAAGAAAATGGATGACTTCATCCATTTTGCCATCGCCGCGGCGGAGCAGGCCATCGGCGACGCCGACTGGAAATTGACCGATGCCCAGGAGAACGAGCGCCTGCGCACGGGCGTGTTGATCGGTTCCGGCATCGGCGGGTTGCAGATCATCGAGGAAACGGTAAAGACGCTGCAGGAAAAAGGCCCGAAGCGCGTCAGCCCGTTTTTCATTCCCGCGTCATTGATTAATCTCGCCTCCGGGCAGATCTCCATCAAATACGGGTTTAAGGGGCCTAATCACGCCGTGGTCACGGCCTGTTCCACCGGCGCGCACGCTATCGGCGACGCGGCGCGGCTGATCGCCCTGGATGACGCCGACGTCATGGTGGCGGGCGGCGCCGAATCCACCATCTGCCGTATCGGGCTTGCCGGGTTTGCGGCGGCTCGGGCGCTTTCCACCGCCTATAACTATACGCCGCAAAAAGCATCCCGCCCGTGGGACCAGGGACGCGACGGTTTCGTCATGGGTGAAGGCGCAGGCGTGGTGGTGCTGGAAGAATATGAGCACGCGAAAAAGCGCGGCGCCACAATATACGCCGAAATCGTGGGCTATGGGCTCTCCGGGGACGCCTATCACATCACCGCCCCGTCGCCCGAAGGCGACGGCGGGTTTCGGGCCATGCAGAATGCGCTGAAACGGGCGGGCATGAAACCGGAAGACATCGATTATATCAACGCGCATGGCACCTCCACCCCGCTCGGCGATGAGATCGAGCTGGCGGCGGTGAAGCGCCTGTTTGGCGAACATGCCTATAAGCTCTCCATGTCCTCCACTAAATCCGCCATTGGCCATCTCCTGGGCGCGGCCGGCGCGGTGGAGGCCATTTTTTCCCTCCTGGCGATGCGCGATCAGGTGGCGCCGCCCACGCTCAACATGGAAAATCCCTCCGCGGGCTGCGATATTGACCTGGTGCCGAACCGCGCCAGGAAGCGCCCCATTCGCGCCGTGCTTTCCAATTCCTTTGGTTTTGGCGGCACCAACGCCAGCCTGATTTTCAAGGCGGTGGCGTGAGCAGGCGACTTCGCCGCGCGCTGCTGATTCTTTTAGTCATGATGGGAGGCGCGGCCGGGATGGTTGCGCTCGGCTGGTATGCCTATTGGGGCCCGGGCCCGCTCAATGAGGAGAAAACCGCCTTGATCGCGCGCGGCGCGCATGTCACCGACATGGCGGAGATTCTGAGCAATGAAGGCATTGTTTATAACCGCTGGCTGTTTCTGATTGCGACGGTGGCCAGCGGCCAGCAGCAGGTGCTGAAAGCGGGCGAATACCGCTTTGCGCCGGGTGCCTCGCTGCATGACGTGATCCTGCGTATGGCGCGCGGTGAGGTGGTGGTGCATAAGTTCACCGTGCCGGAGGGCCTGAATGTGCGGGAAATCATCGCCCTGATGAAGAACGAGCCCGGCCTGAGCGGCGAGGCGCCCGCCGATATCGCCGAAGGCACGCTCTTGCCGCAGACCTATTATTTCATTTACGGCGATGACCGCGCGCAATTGCTGGCGCGCATGCAAAAGGCGATGCAGGAAACATTGCGGACGCTGTGGGAAGGGCGGGAGCAGAGCCTGCCGTTTGCCACGCCGGAGCAGGCGGTGGTGCTGGCCTCCATTGTCGAAAAGGAAACCGGCGTGCCGCAGGAGCGCCCGCGCGTGGCGGCGGTGTTCATCAACCGGCTGCGGCTGGGAATGAAACTGCAGGCCGACCCCACCGTGCGTTACGGCGCAGAGCTGCAAGGGCCGCTGGGACATGCGCTGACCACCACCGAGCTGCAAACGCCGACGCCGTATAACACCTATGTCATTGAAGGGCTGCCGTCCGCGCCAATCGCCAACCCGGGGGTTGCGTCGCTTCAGGCGGTGCTGCGTCCCGCCGCCACCGACGAGCTTTATTTCGTCGCCACCGGCAAGGGCGGCCATCATTTCGCACGCACGCTGGAAGAGCATAATGCCAATGTGCGCCTGTATCGGGCCAATGAGCATTAACCTTTTGCCGCATCGCGCGACGCCTGGGGCACAACTTAAAATGATCGATTTTTTATTTCCCGCTTGGTTAGCTGCGCTTTCATTAATACAGGAGGGAATTATGAAACACACGTATATCGCATTACTGGCCGGCGCGGCGGTCTGCTTACCCGCCACTGCGCAGGCGGCTGAAATTCTTGCCTGCAGTAAATATATGGAAAACCCGCCATCTTCGCCGCCGTATGGCCGCCCGATGGATCAGAGGGACATGCGGGACATGCGCGGGCAATATGAGCATCCGCCGCAGAATCGCCCGTGGGAGGCTGACCCCGCCGCCACCGGGCATTCGACTTATCGTCCGTGGCCGCGGCTGTT
>JAFATP010000283.1 GCA_019243895.1 Alphaproteobacteria bacterium | reverse complement strand
TCGGCGCACGCATTTGCAGCGCCGATGCCGTGGTGCACCGCCTGCTCGGCGAGGGCGGGGCGGGGGTGGCGCCGGTGGCCGCGCTTTTCCCGCAGGCGCTGACGGGCCATCACATTGACCGCGCCCGGCTGGGCCGCGCCGTGTTCGGCGACAAGGCCGCGCTTGCCGCGCTGGAGCGCGTCCTGCATCCGTTGGTGGCGCGCGAGGAGATGCGTTTCGCCGCCGCCGCCGCGCGCCTGGGCGCGCGCGTGACGGTGCTGGACATCCCGCTGCTGTTTGAAACGGATGCGCATCAACGCGTGGATGTGACGGTGGCCGTCACCGCGCCGCACTTCCTTCAGCGGCAGCGCGCGTTGCTGCGGCCGCATATGACGCCGGAGAAGTTACAGGCGGTGCTGGCGCGCCAGCTGGCGGACGCGCATCGCCGCGCGCGCGCCGATTATGTGATTCCCACCGGGCTCGGCAAGGCGTATAGTTTCGCGCATGTCAAACGCATCATGCATGATCTTGCCGCCCGGAGCGAGGCGACCAGGCCGGTTGACGGCCGCAGCCCGCGCGGCGCTTGAGCGGGATCCAAAATGAGGGAGATCGCGCTGGATACCGAAACCACCGGGCTTGATCCGATGAGCGGGCATCGCATCATCGAAATCGGCGCGGTGGAGATGATGGATAAAATCCGAACCGGGCGCAGCTTTCAATGTTATCTGAACCCGGAGCGCGAGGTGCCGGAGGAAGCCTTCCGCGTGCACGGCATCTCCACGGCGTTCCTGCTGGACAAGCCACTTTTCGCGCAGACGGTGGACGGATTTCTGGATTTCATCGGCGAGGCGCCGCTGGTGATTCACAATGCCGCCTTCGATCTGAAATTCATCAACCATGAGCTGGACCGCGTGGGCTTCCCCGGCTTCACCAGCAAGCGCGCGATCGACACGGTGGAGCTGTCGAGAAAGAAATTCCCCGGCGCGCCGGCCAATCTGGATGCGCTGTGCCGCCGCTTCAACATCGATCTCGGAGCGCGCGTCAAGCACGGCGCATTGCTGGATGCCGAGCTGCTGGCGGACGTGTATCTGGAATTATGCGGGGGCCGCCAGGCCATCATTCATTTCTTCGACACCGGCAGCCCGGGGCAGGTGCTGGCGGCGAAACGGCCCCTTTCCATTCCGCCGCGCGTCTTTGCGCCGAGCCCTGAGGAGGTGGAGGCGCATGGCCGGTTCATCTCCACCATCAAAAATGCGATGTGGCAAACCTTTTCATTCAATGCCGCGGAAGCCGCTTGAGCAACGCTTCCTTGTCCGGCCGGTAATCTTCCTCCTCCCACATCGCTTCCAGCTGCCGGAGCGCGTCGCCTAAGGCCTTGCCGGAGGAAAAGCCGCGGGCCAGCAGATCTTCTCCGTTAACCGGGAAGACCGGAGGCCGCCACGTCTCAGCCAGTTGCAGCATGGCGCCGTAAGCAGCGTCATGCCGTGCTTCCGCACGCGCGCACGCCAGCAGCACCAAGTCAATGAACCGCGCTTTGCCGACGCGGCGCAGCAGGCGTTTTTGCATGGCAGGCAGCGTGTCATGCGTGAGGCCCGTAGGCGGTAAAAGCAACAGCCGCAGCGTGTCACTTTGCGCGTTGGAAAGCTTCCACCGCTCTTTGAGCCATGCCAGGCGCGCCAGCGGCGAAGCGCTCTTCTGTAACGCGAATGCCAGGCGCCGTAAGCCGTCCGGCGGAATCCGCAGCGATGCTTCCAGCGCCACCAGCGGCGCCGTTCGCACCTCCTCCGGCGCGCCCATGCAATAAGGCAGCACGCCGTCTTCCCGCATCTGCGAAAACGCTGCGTCGTCCAGCTTCGGCACGGCGAACATCTTCAGCATCTCGCGGCGGATGCGCTCGCCGCTTAAGCGCGCGATATGGGCGGCATGGGCGCGGCAGGCGGCACGCGCCGATTCCTCCTGCAGTTTCCAGCCGAGCTGCGCGCCGAAGCGGTAATAGCGCAGGATGCGCAGATGGTCTTCCATCACACGCGCCTGAGCGTTCCCGATGAAGCAGAGGCGCTGAGCACGAAGGTCGGCAAGCCCGCCCACGTAATCCTCCACCATGCCTGCCGGGGTGGCGTAAAGCGCGTTGATGGTGAAATCGCGCCGCGCCGCATCCTCGGCGAATTCATCGGTGTAGGCCACGCGGGCATGACGGCCGTCGCAGGCGACGTCCGCGCGCAGCGTGGTGACCTCAAAGCCGCGGCGACCGATGACGGCGGTGACGGTGCCGTGATCGATGCCGGTGGGAACGGCGCGAATGCCTGCATCCTCCAGCAGGTGGAGCGTTTCTTCGGGCAGCAGCGCCGTGCAGGCGTCCGCCTCCGTGACTTCGATGCCCAGCAGCGTGTCGCGCACCGCGCCGCCGACGAAGCGCAAACGCGCGTCGGCGCGTTCGAACGCTGCCGCCAATCTTCGCGTTTCTTCCCAGGCCAGCCAGGCGGCTCCGGCAACGGAGGCGGTTTTCATGACAGGTTTCATAGCGGCAGCCGGATCAGCACGCGCAAGCCGCCGGCGGGACTTTCGCTTAAGGTGATGTTGCCGCCATGCCCGCGCGCGATGTCCCGCGCGATGGTGAGGCCCAGGCCGACGCCCCCCGCGTTCAAATTGCGCGAGGCGTCCAGCCGCGTGAAGGGGCGGAACACTTCTTCGCGCTGGCCTTCCGGGATGCCCGGGCCTTCGTCGTCCACGGCGATTTCCGCCTGGGTGGAGATCAGCCGCGCCGAGACCGTGCAGCGCTTGCCGTAACGCAAGGCGTTGTCGATCAGATTATGCAGCACCCGGCGCATGGCGTTGGGCCGGATTTCGATGACGCCGTCCTCGCCGACATGCAGCGTGACAGGCTGGCCGCTGCGCTGGTAATCATCGGCCACCCCCTGCAGCAGCGCATTGAGTGAGACGGGCGCGGCCGCTTCCCCGCCGTCGCCCGCGGCGAAATCCAGGTATTCGTCGATCATGTGCTCCATCTGCGCCACATCCGCCGCCATCTCGGCGGCTTCCGGCATGTCGCCCAGCATCGCCAGTTGCAGCTTCATGCGGGTAAGCGGCGTGCGTAAATCATGGCTGATGCCCGCCAGCATCTCCGTGCGCGAGCGCAGCTGGCGCTGGATGCGTTCGCGCATGACCAGGAACGCCCGCGCCGCGCGCCGCACCTCGGAGGCGCCGCTGGGCTTGAAATCCGGATCGTCGCGTCCCTTGCCGAAATTCTCGGCGGCGGCGGCCAGCCTGCGGATGGGCCGCACCTGATTGCGCAGGAATACGATGGCGATCAGCAGGAACACCAGCGATGAGCCCGCCATCCATGAAATAAAGATCGTAGTGGTGGGACTCTCCAGCCGCTTCACCGACATGCGGAAGGCAAGCACGCCGTCTTTCATCTGCACCCGCACGATCATATTTTCCCGGTCGGGCAGGCGCTGAACGGTGAACGGCAGGTCGATGCGCTCCTGCAGCACCTGGCGGAATTCGTCGAAGCCGGTGCCCCGATCCGATGCCTCCGGCGAGAGCGTCGCGCCCGGCTCGAAGGAAGCGTTGATGCCGGTGGTCTCCTCGAACACGCGCATCAGGGCCTGCCGGTCGGCGCGGTTGACGGTGCGGGTATGCTGGGCCAAAAACACGATTTCGCCGGTGAGCGTATTGGCCATGCGGCGTGTCACGTTCTCCCAATGGCGGTTGTAAAACGCATATACCGCCACCAGCTGCACCAGCACGGTGGGGAGCGCCACGATCAGCACGGCGCGCGCGAACAGCGTTTTGGGCAGCAGCGGTTTCAGATGCAGGTTCATAATCGTTTTCCGTGCAGCACATACCCGGCGCCGCGCACGGTGCGGACATGCAGCGGTTTATTGCTTTCCTGCTCGATCTTACGGCGCAGCCGCGTGATTTGCACGTCGATGCTGCGCTCGGTGCCCGCCTGGCCGGTAAGCTCTGCCAGTTTTTCACGCGCTACCGGCTGATTAAGGTGCTCGGCCAGCACGCCGAGAAGGGCCGCCTCCGCCGAGGTCAGCCGCACCGGCTCGGCGCCGCGCCGCAATTCGCGCATCTGCGGCGCGAATATATATTCACCGAAGGCAATGGCGGGCGGAGGCGCTTCCGCCTGGCGGGTGCGGCGCAGCACCGCGCGCACGCGCAGCAGCAGCTCCTTCGGCTCGAACGGCTTGCTCAAATAATCATCGGCGCCGCTTTCCAGACCGCTCACGCGGTCCAGCGCCTCCGCCCGTGCCGACAGCATCAGGATGGGTGTGCCGCCGCCGCTCTGGCGCAGCCGCCCGGCGAGCGAAAGCCCGCTTTCGCCCGGCATCATCACGTCAAGGATGATCAGATCGAAGATGAACAGCTTCAGCAGCCGTGCCGCCTCCGCCGCATCCGTGACGGCGCTGACGGCAAACCCCTCCTTGCGCAGGAATCGCAGCAGGAGCGCGCGCAGGCGGTCGTCATCATCCACCACCAGCAGGTGCGGTGCATCGTCCGGCGTCACCACTGGTCATCCCTCCGGCGGCGCAGCAGCACGTAAAACGCGCCGCCGCCGCCGTGCCTGGGCTGCGCCACGTCGAATGCCAGCACCAGCGGCCGCAATGCATCCAGATTCAGCCACACCGGCAGCAACTGCCGGAGCACCCCCTCGCCGCCCGGACCACCCTTGCCGGTGATGACCAGCAGGCAGCGCTCGCCGCGTTCCGCCGCGGCGAAAACGCTTTCGGTGAGCGCATCCTGGGCTTCCTCGCGCGTCAGCCCGTGCAGGTCCAGCCGGGCGGAAATGGGATATTCGCCGCGGCGTACGCGCGCGGCGGTGGCGCGGTCCACCTGCGTGAAATCGCCGCACTGAAGCGGCGTCACGGCAGGCGCTCCGCCACGGGGTTCGGCACCAGCAGCGCGTATGCACCCTGATTTTTCATGATGCCCGCCAGCGCTTCGGCCTGCGCATCCGCGCCGAAGAAAATATCGCCGCGCACCGGGCCGCGAATGGCGCCGCCGGTGTCCTGGGCGATCATCAGCCGGTGAAAATCTCCGGCCGGCGCATAAGCGGTTTGCGGCAGCGAGGTCATAAGGAAGACCGGAATGCCGTAAGGAATGAAGCGCGGGTCCACCGCCAGCGAGCGCCCGGGCGTCAGCACCGCCCCTTGCGCGCCCACCGGCCCCTCCCCTTGCAGTATGCGAAAGAAGACATAGGACGGGTTGCGCTGCATCATTTGCGCCGCCCGCTCGGGATGAGTGATCAGCCAGTTGCGGATGGTGAAGAGATTGAAATCGTCCGGCGGCAGCTCGCCCTCGTCTTTCAGCACCTTGCCCAGCGCCACGTACGCCCGGTTGTTCTTCCCGGCATAACCGATGCGCACCACGCTGCCGTCCTCCAGCGCGATGCGGCCCGAGCCCTGGATGTGAGTGAAAAACAGCGCCACCGGGTCATCCACCCAGGCCAGCTCCAGGTTTCTTCCCGCCAGCGCGCCCGCGTCGATTTCGGCGCGGGTGAAATAAGGGTCGGACGAAAGCTCCGGCGGCACGCCGTATACCGGCACGCGATAGCGTTCATCCGGCTGCAGGCTGCCGGCAAGCAACGGCTCGTAATAGCCGGTGAAAAGCCCCTGCTCCCTGCCCCTGTTTCCGGCGCGGAACGGCACGAATTGCGCTTCGAAAAACTGCCGCGCCGAAGTGTCGTCCGTTTGCATCGCCGCCGCGCAGGCGGGTTTCCACTCGCCGAGGCGCGAGGCGAGCAGGCCCTTGCCCATCGGAGCTTCATCCGGTTTCGGCATAAAATGATCGCAGGAGCGGCGGAAGGCGCGCAAGGCCTCCGCATGATCATCCTCCGGCCAGCCCGGAAGCGAGGCGTAATCCGCGCGCGCGAGCGTGAGCTTCGGCTCCGGCGCGGCGCAGGCGGCGAGCATCGCCAGCGCCGCCAGGGCCAGCACATACCGCATCAGGTTTCGATGATTTTCCAATTGGGGTTTTTGGAATGAATGTCGCGCTCGAACACCCATTCGTCTTCCACGGTGTGGGAAGCGGAAGGATCCCCCTCCACGATCGTTCCGTCCTTGTCGCGTATCACGGTCACCTGCTCGCTGACGAAGCGCACGCGGATGCGCGCGATATTTTTTTGCAGTTCCGCGCCTATGATTTCCTGTGACTGCACGGCCAGCAGCGTCGTGTCCGTATGCTTCGGCTCGGCGGCGCGCTCGTCCAGCGCGTGGTTGAAGATTTCCAGGATCGGCGGCGCCAGCAGCATGGAGAGCGTCTCGCGGTCGCCTTTCACAAATGCGTCGAACGTCATTTCAAACGCATGGCGGGCGCCCTGCAGGAAATGCTCCACGGTGAAATCGGCATCCGCCGCCTTGATGGCCGCCAGCGCCTCGCGCGCCTGCGGATTCT
>JAFATP010000270.1 GCA_019243895.1 Alphaproteobacteria bacterium | reverse complement strand
GCCGAATTCCTGTTTGACGATGAAGCGGCCCTCCTGCGCGTGGATATGTCTGAATACATGGAAAAGCACGCGGTATCGCGGCTGGTCGGCGCGCCTCCCGGCTATGTGGGGTATGACGAAGGCGGCAGCCTCACGGAGGCGGTGCGCCGCGCCCGCGCCGGCATTCAGGACCCCAACCGCCCCATCGGCTCATTCCTGTTCCTGGGCCCCACCGGCGTCGGCAAAACCGAGCTGACCAAGGCGCTGGCCGAATTTCTGTTTGACGATGAAGCGGCCCTCCTGCGCGTGGATATGTCTGAATACATGGAAAAGCACGCGGTATCGCGGCTGGTCGGCGCGCCTCCCGGCTATGTGGGGTATGACGAAGGCGGCAGCCTCACGGAGGCAGTGCGCCGCAGGCCTTACCAGGTGATCCTGTTCGACGAGGTGGAGAAAGCGCATCCGGACGTATTCAACATCCTGCTGCAAGTGCTGGATGACGGGCGGTTGACCGACGGGCAGGGCCGCACCGTGGATTTCCGCAATACGCTGATTGTGCTGACCTCGAATCTGGGGTCGGAATTCCTTGCGGAAAACAAGGAGGCGGATATTCCCCCGCGCGTGCGCGATGAAGTGATGCACGCGGTGCGGCGCGCCTTCCGCCCGGAATTTCTCAACCGGCTGGATGAGATCATCATCTTCAACCGGCTGCAAAGCTCGCAGATGCACGCCATCGTCAACATCCAGCTGGAGCGGCTGCGCGCGCGCCTGGCCGAGCGCAAAATCAGCCTGCAATTGGACGATAAGGCGCTGGCGTGGCTGGCCGAGGCGGGGTTCAACCCCGCGTATGGCGCACGACCGTTAAAACGGGTGATCCAGCGCGAATTGCAAAACCCGCTGGCGCAGAAGCTGCTTTCCGGCGACATCGCCGACGGCGATGCAGTGATCGTCACGGCATGGGAAGGGGGGCTGAATATTCGCGCTGAACGCGCGTCGCGGGAAGTGGCGTAGGAGAGCAGCTGATCCAATAACTAGGGCGTGTAATGGCTTAAAGGGTTAGCAGGGGCGTCTCAGTCTCGCTATGTTCCTGTGACCCCGGCACTATCGCGTGTCCGCAAGCTTTTTGCTGTCGCTGCTTTCGGCCAGCGCAATCTGCGTGGCGCGTATTTGTCCTTTGAAGGCCATAAGTTCCCTGCCGCCGAGCACGTTGCCGGTTTTGAACTTGACCCCGGCGGGATTCACCTGCTGGCCGTTCACCAGCACCTCGTAATGGAGGTGCGGCCCGGTGGCCATGCCGGTGGCGCCCACGAACGCCACCACTTGGCCCTGCTTCACGCGCGTGCCGGGGCGAATGCCGGAAGCGATGCGGCTGGCATGGCCGTAAGCGGTGGCGTATTTATCATTATGTTTGATCTGCACGTAATTGCCGTAACCGTTATGCCATCCGGCATAAATCACCGTGCCGTCGCCGGCTGCATAGATGGGCGTGCCGGCAGCGGCGCCGAAATCCACACCGCGATGCATGCGGCTATAGCCCAGCAGCGGGTGCAGCCGCATACCGAAGCCGGAGGTGATGCGCGCGCCGTTAATGGGGGTGCGCAGGAGCGCCTTGCGCAGGGATTCCCCTTTTTCATTATAATAATCCACATTTCCGCTGCGGTCGGTGAAACGATAAACGCTGATCGTGCGCTTGCCCAGATCCAACGCCGCGTATTGCACATTCCCATAAGCGGCGACGATGCCGCTTTTGGTTTCCATCCGCTCCATCAGCACGGTAATGCGGTTGCCACGCTTGATGTCGCGCTGAAAATCCACATCGTAGCTATACACTTTAATCAGGTCGCTGAGTGCGTCCGCCGGAATGCCCGCGCGCAGGCCCGTTTCATAAAAACTGTCTGTAATGCTGCCGCTTAGGCGCACCAGCTTTTTAAATACCGGCGCTTCGATTTTGCGCGCGCTGAATTCGCCGTTGCCGCCGCGTTGCAGCTCCACCACCGTTGTTTTCGACACCGGCAGCGACAAGCGGCTAAGCACCGGCTCCTGCGGGTCTGTCTTGCTGGGATCGAGGCTGAGGGCCAGCTGCTGCCCCACATCCAGGCGCCGCGGATCATAAATTTTCCGCAGGGCGCCCACCGCCGCTTGCGCCTGCTCATATGAAATGCCGGTATCCGTCAGCATCTCCACCAGCGTGTCACCTTTTCCCACGCGCAGGCTCATTGAGGCAGGTAACCCCAGGTTAGGTATTTCAGCGTTGCTCTGCTTCGCCGGTTTGGCGGCGTTTTCCTCAGTCGGTTGCGTGGAAGGAACCGCCTGTTGCACGGCGGGCGCGGTGGCAAGCGGGGGGCTATAGGTTTTCAGCAATGCGCTGGCGCCGGCGGTGAGCGCCATGCCGCACAGACTGCCGAGCACGAACCAGCTGCAGCGCACGCGCTTCAACCGCGCGGCGGGAGGGTGACTGATGCGGATGGCTGCGGGAGGCGCCGCCGCCGGAATAGGAAAAAGCGAAGTGTTCTCACTTGAATTCATGCGCAATTTGCCTATATGGCACAAAGGAAAGACGTGCTCCACCCATAACTGATTTCGGCGCCCCCGCCAAGCCAAAATCGAACGCACGCGGCAAAAGCTTTTTGCGACGCTTCCGCAATAAGCGCTTGACGCTGCAATGCATCGCCATTAGATTACGCGCCTCGCCTGACGGGAAAACCGTCGCCAGAAGTATAATTTACTTATTAAATAGAGGAAGTTACATGCCAACGATCAATCAGTTGGTCCGCAAATCTCGCACCGTTCCCGCGCACCGCAATACCGTGCCGGCGCTGGAGGCGTGCCCCCAAAAGCGCGGGGTTTGCACCCAGGTGAAAACCGTCACGCCGAAAAAGCCGAACTCGGCGCTGCGTAAAGTCGCCAAGGTGCGCTTCACCAACGGCTTCGAGGCCATCTGCTACATTCCCGGCGAAGGCCACAACCTTCAGGAGCACTCCGTGGTGCTGATCCGCGGCGGCCGCGTGAAAGACCTTCCCGGCGTGCGCTATCACATCGTGCGCGGCACGCTGGATACGCAAGGGGTGAAGAACCGCAAGCAGTCGCGCTCGCTGTATGGCGCGAAGCGTCCCAAATAAGAGGTAATCATGTCCCGTCGCCACGCCGCCGCCAAACGCGAAATACTGCCCGATCCCAAATACGGTGATCTGGTCGTGTCCAAATGGATGAATTGCATGATGGAGTCCGGCAAGAAATCCGCCGCCGAGAAGATCGCTTACGGCGCGCTGGATATCGTGCACAGCCGCACCAAGCAGGATCCCGTGCGCTTTTTCCACGATGCGGTGAATAATGTGAAGCCGTCCGTGGAAGTGCGCTCGCGCCGCGTGGGCGGCGCCACTTATCAGGTGCCGTGCGAAGTGCGCTCCGAACGCAAGCTGGCGCTGGCCCTGCGCTGGCTGATCGAAGCGGCGCGCGGGCGCAAGGAAAAAACCATGCGCGAGCGCATGGCGGCTGAATTGATGGACGCCGCCTCCGGC
>JAFATP010000237.1 GCA_019243895.1 Alphaproteobacteria bacterium | reverse complement strand
AATTGCTGGCGTTCACCAGCAAGACCGGAGCGCAATTCGCCTTACAGCGCAAGGTGCAATACGGCGTGCAGCCGGAACGCATCGGCCGCACGCGCATCTATGTGTGCTGCTCCCCTTCCGGCCGCGCCCGCCGCTTCTGGCAGGAAGCGGTGTGGCAGGGGTTAAAAAATTACATATAATTTAATTCTTCAATGGCTTGCCGGTGTTGAGCATATGCTCGATGCGGGCCTGCGTCTGCGGCGTGCGCATTAATTCCACAAAACCCTCGCGCTCCAGATCCAGCAGCGATTGCTCGGTGACCGTTCCCTTGCCGACGCCGCCGCTTAAGACCTGCGCCAGCACGCGGCCCACTTCCTTGTCATGCGGCGCCAGGCCCTCGATGCTATCCAGGCGCTGCAGCATAGCGCGCTTGGCCGCCTCGCCGCCCGCCGCCACCGGGGCCGCCACCGGAGGCCGGTAATCTTTCACCAGGCCCAGGCAACGCCGCTTGGCATCCGCCAGCACGCGCGCGCGGTTCATGGAAATGCCGTCGCCGCTGCGCAGGATGCGCATGTCGCTCGCCTCCTCGGCGGAGGAAGAGGTTTTCGCCTGCATGATCAGCGCAAACAGCGCCAGCACGTCGTCCGGATAGCGGCGCAGCATCTCGGAAGAGCCGCCCCATGCCGGAATCACCCCCACATGCGCCTCTACCAGGCCGATGCGGGTTTCCATATGCGCTTGCACCGCCGCCATGTGAAGCGCAATCTCGCAGCCGCCGCCAAGCGCCAGGCCAGAAAGCGACGCCACCGCCGGGAACGGCGCATAGCGGAGGCTGGTGACCATGGCCTGGCCTGCCGCAATCATATGGTCGAGCGCCTGCCACTGGCCGCCGCGCGCGTAATCGAGGAACCGGTGCAGATTAGCCCCGGCGCTGAACACCTCGCTATCATTGCCGATCACGAGCCCCTGGAAATCCTTCGGCACCCGCGCCACCGCCTGCTGCACCATCGCCAGCACGTCTTCATCCACCGTGCTCATTTTAGCGGTAAGCTCCAGGCAGGCGATGCCGTCCCCCATGTCCCACAAGCTGGCCGATGGGTTGGAGAGCACCGGTTTCGCGCCGCGCTTGACGTCGGCAAGCCACAAATGACCGTGCGCATGCGGCAACGCGCTATAGCTTCCCTCGCGCGTCAGGTATTTTCCATCGGCGTAAAAGGAGCGCGACTCCGCCGTTTGCAGCAGCGGCGGCAACTCCTTCCCTTCTTTCTTCAGGCGCGCGGCGAACGCATCCGCGCCGATGGCGTCGATCATCTCGAACGGCCCCATCTTCCAGCTATAGCCGTTTTTCATCGCCGCATCGACGGAGACGATGTCGTCGCTAATTTCCGGAATCAGCGACGCGGCGTATAGCAGGGTCTGCGAGAGCACGGCCCAGGCGTAGCGCCCGCCGATATCGTCCGCCGCCACCAATTCCCTTAAATTCCGGGCCTTGGCGCTGGCAAGTGCCGGTTTTTCCTCCGGCCGGTATTGGCCGGTTTTTAAATCCAGCACCTCTTTCGCCTTCTGGCCGTCTTTTTTCACCATGCGGTAGAAACCGCCCTTGCCCTTGCGGCCGGTATAGCCGTCCGCGATCATTTTCTGCAGCAGTTCCGGCTGATTCCAGGCGAGGCGAAAAGCGTCGTCCTGCGGCAGCCCCGCCGCCAGCATCTCATCGGCAATCAGCGGAATGAGGTCGATGCCGATTAAATCATACAGCCCGAAAATGCCGGTCTTTGGCATGCCGGCGGCCTTGCCCATCGCCGCGTCGGCCTGCTCCACCGTGATGCCCAGCCTCAGCGCCTCCTGCAGTCCCGCCACCATCCAGAACACCCCGATGCGGTTGGCGATGAAGCCGGGCGTGTCCTTGCATTCCACCACCTCCTTGCCCAGGCGCTCGTCGGCGAAATGCTTGATCGCCTCATATGCGTCGCGGCGCGTACCCTCTCCCGCCACCACCTCCAGCAGGCGCATGTGGCGCGGCGGATTGAAAAAATGCGCGATCATCAGGTCTTTGCCGAAAGACTCGCTCAACCCCTCCGCGAGCTCATGGATGGGAATGGTGGAGGTGTTGGAGGAAACCACCGAGCCCGGTTTGCGCGCGCCGTCCACCCGGCGGTAAACGTTCTGCTTGATGTCCAGCTTCTCGAGCACCGCCTCGATGATCCAATCCGCCTCGGCCAGCCGGGGCAAATGGTCTTCCATGTTGCCGCAGGTGATGCGCCCGGCGTTCTGCGGATGCGTGAAGCTGCCGGAAGCGAGTTGTTTTTCCACCGCCTTTTCCGCCAGCGCATTACGGTTTTCCGCCCCCTTGGGCACGATGTCCAGCAGCAGCACCTTGCATCCGGCATTGGCGCATAAAGCGGCGATGCCCGAGCCCATCACCCCGGAGCCGATCACGGCGATGTTTTTGACATGCATGCCCATCCTCCCCTGTTGCCCAAATGTGCGCGGCAGCATATGGTGGCCCACCTAAAGTGTAAAGGCGATCATGGCGGAGCATACCACGGACATAGTCATCATCGGCGCAGGCCCCGTCGGGCTTTTCGCGGTGTTCGAAGCGGGCATGCTGAAGATGCGCGCGCATGTGGTGGACGCGCTTCCCGCCACAGGCGGGCAATGCAGCGCGCTCTACCCCGAAAAGCCGATTTACGACATTCCCGCGCACCCTTCGCTTCTCGCCTCGGAGCTGATCGAAAAATTGACGGCGCAGGCCGCGCCGTTCCGCCCGGAATATCATTTAGGCGAGCGGGTGGAGGCGCTGTCGCGCGAGGAAAGCGGCGGATGGCGCATCGCCACTTCCGCCGGAACGACGATCCGCTGCAAAGCCATTGTGATTGCCGCCGGGTGCGGCGCGTTCGGGCCGAACCGCCCGCCGCTTCCCGGCATTGAGCAATATGAAGGCAAAAGCGTGCATTACATGGTGGCGCGGCGCGACGATTTCCGCGGCAAGCGCATCGTTATCGCCGGCGGCGGCGATTCGGCGGCGGATTGGGCGGTGTCGCTTGCCGCGCTGGCGGAAAAGATTTACGTGGTGCACCGGCGGCCTAAATTCCGCGCCGCGCCGGAAACCGTTTCGCGCATGGAGCAGCTGGCGCGCGCCGGGAAGATTGAGATGGTGGTTCCCTTCCAGCTGGATGCGTTAAAAGGCAGCGACGGCCAGCTCACCGCCGTAATGGTTAAAACCTTGGAAGGGGGTGAGCGGGAGCTGGAAGCGGATCACCTGCTGGCGTTTTTCGGCCTGTCGATGGAGCTTGGGCCGATTACGGAATGGGGATTGAACCTTGACCAGCATCACATTGCGGTGAACCCCGCCAATTGCCAGACCTCCGTTCCCGGCATCTTCGCCGTCGGCGACATCGCCGCCTATCCCGGCAAGCTCAAGCTGATCCTCACCGGCTTTGCCGAAGCGGCGGCGGCGGCGCACGCGGCTTACGCGCTGGTGCACCCGGACGTGGCGCTGCATTTTGAATATTCCACCAGCAGCGGCGTGCCTGCCCTATGACGGAAACCCGGATCATCGACGGCAAGGGGGTGGCCGCCGGGCTTTGCCGCGAGGTGGCGGCGAAGGTGGCCCAGCTTTCCGGCCCGCGCCCCGGCCTCGTGGTGGTGCAAATGGGCGACCATCCCGCCAGCGACATCTATGTGCGCAATAAGATCAAGACGGCGCTGGACGCGGGGATCCGTTCGTTCAAGCGTCACCTCCCCGCCACCGCCACGCAAAATGAATTACTGGCGGAAATCGCTTCGTTGAATCTGAATCCCGAAGTGCACGGCATCTTGGTGCAGCTGCCGCTGCCGCCGCACATCGCCGAAAGCGCGGTAATTTCCGCCATCGCGCCGGAAAAGGATGTGGACGGGTTTCACCCGCTCAACATTGGAAGGCTGTGGAGCGGCGAAGCGGCGCTTACGCCGTGCACGCCGCTGGGCTGCCTGATGCTCTTGAAGCAGAATGTGCGAAGCTTAAGCGGCCGTCATGCCGTCATTATCGGGCGCTCAAACATCGTCGGCAAGCCGATGGCCGCCCTCCTGCTGCGCGCCGACTGCACGGTGACCATCGCGCATTCGCGCACGCAACAGCTGGCGGAGATCGTCAAGCAGGGCGATATCGTGATCGCGGCCGTCGGCAAGCCGGAACTGGTGCGCGGCAGCTGGATCAAGCCCGGCGCGGTGATTATCGACGTGGGCATCAACCGCGTGCCCCAGTCGGACGGCACCTCGCGGCTGGTGGGCGACGTGGCGTTTCAGGAATGCCTGGGCATCGCCTCCGCCATCACCCCGGTGCCGGGAG
>JAFATP010000049.1 GCA_019243895.1 Alphaproteobacteria bacterium | reverse complement strand
TGGGCCAGCAGAGCGGTCTGCTGTTCCTCCCGCTCCGCCTGTGCCACGGGCTTGTCGTCCAGCATGCCGCTAAGGAAGCCCACGCCGAAAACGGCCGCCGCGCCAATAGCGGCGCCAGGAAGCAAATATGGTGTAATGGGGGCGCTGAAACCAAATACTTTATCTGCTATCAATCCCAGGATGCCATAGCCAGGGCCAACAGTAAATGCGCCAACGGCCAGCAAGGCCACCCCGGCGATCGCCCCATAGGTAAGATATTTCAGCCCGGTCTTCAGACCATTGCTTACGCGTATCTGCAATTTTTCCAAGAATGTCATGCCGGGCCTTATGTGTGCCTGTTGCTTCCAGTGAGCATGAATCCATTATGCCACGGGAGCCAACTGCTTAACAAATGAAGATTTTGTGACAGAGCAGTGGGTTTTTTCCATGATTTTGATCATAGCGCAGGGAGCAGAGGCTGTGTATGAATCTTTCATGACAACCTCGGAAACCCGCACGCTGATCATCCCCCCGGTTTTACAGGGTGAGCGGCTGGATAAGGCGCTGGCGGCGCTTCTGCCGGAATTTTCGCGGGCGCGGCTGCAATCCCTGATCGCGCTCTCGCAGGTGACGCTGGATACGCCGAGGGGCGCAAAGCCGGTGCGGGATGCGGCCGCTAAAGTGAAGCCGGGGGAGATTTACACGCTGGTCATCCCGCCCGCTGCCCCTTCCCGTGTGGAAGCGCAATCCATCACATTGGATGTGGTGTTCGAGGACGCGCATCTGCTGGTGATCAATAAACCGGCGGGAATGACGGTGCATCCCGCGCCGGGCAGCCCGGATAAAACGCTGGTCAACGCCTTGCTCGCGCATTGCGGCGACACGCTTTCCGGCATCGGCGGCGTGGCGCGGCCTGGCATCGTACACCGCATCGACAAGGACACCAGCGGGCTGCTGGCGGTGGCCAAGCACGATGCGGCTCATGCGGGGCTTTCGGCGCAGCTTGCCTCGCGCACGCTGAAGCGCAATTATCTGGCGCTGGTGTGGGGTACGCCGAAAGCCTCCGAAGGCGCGATCACCGGCAATATCGGCCGCCATCCGAAGCACCGGCAGAAAATGACGGTATTGCAGAGCGGCGGGCGCCATGCCGTGACGCATTATAAAGTGTTGCGGCGCTTCGCCGAGGGAGTCTCGTTGGTGGAATGCCGGCTGGAAACCGGGCGCACGCATCAGATCCGCGTGCATATGCAGCATCTCGGACACCCGCTGGTGGGCGACCCGGTGTACGGCAAGAAATCGCTCGCGGGCCTGCATCCGGTTGTCACCGGGTTTCCACGCCAGGCGCTGCATGCATGGAAGCTTTCGTTCATTCATCCCGTCACGCAAGCGCCGATGGCGTTCGAAGCGCCGCTGCCGCCGGACATGCAGCGCCTGCTGGCGCAGCTTGGTGCCGCTTGAGCGCGGCGTAAATGTGATTATAATGCCGGCATGTCACATCCGCACCATCATGGGCACGCCCATGCGCACGCAGAATACGGGAAAAGATTCGCCCTCGCCGCCATTTTCAATGCGCTGTTCATCATCGTGGAAGCGGGATTCGGCTTTTATGCGGATTCCCTGGCGCTGATCGCCGACGCAGCCCATAATGTCAGCGACGTGCTGGGGCTGGTGGTGGCGTGGGTGGCATACACGCTGTGCCAGCGGAAGCCCGATGCGCGCTATACTTATGGATTCCGCGGTTCGTCGATTGTTGCGGCGCTGTTCAATGCATTGCTGTTGCTGCTGCTGACGGGCGCAATGGCGTGGGAGGCGGTGCAGCGCCTGCTTGAGCCCGTCACCGTGCAGAGCGGCATCGTGGCATGGGTGGCGGGATTGGGCGTGTTGGTGAACGCCCTCAGCGCGCGGCTGTTCACCGGCCATAAGCATGAACTGAATGCCAGGGCGGCGTATCTGCACCTGGCGGGAGACGCGGCGGCCTCCGCCGGTGTGGCGGCGGCGGGCATCGTCATGGCACGCACCGGCTGGATGTGGCTGGACCCGCTGGTGAGCCTGCTGCTTTGCGCCATCATCATCGCCGCCGCCTGGGGCGTGCTGCGCGAGGCGGTGATGCTTACGCTGGCCGCCGTGCCGCCGGGGGTGGACGGCGTCGCGGTGAAGGCGTATCTGGCCGCGCTGCCCGGCGTGGCGGAACTGCACGATCTGCACATCTGGGGCATGAGCACCACGGAGGTGGCGCTCTCGGCGCATCTGGTGGTGCCGTGCGGCCATCCCGGCGATGTATTCCTGGAAGAAATTTCCGCCGTGCTGCGCCAGCGGTTCGGCATCACTCACGCCACCGTCCAGATCGAGCTGGGCGACGGCACGCAGGCCTGCATGCTGGCGCCGGAGCATGTGGTGTAGCTTTCAGCGCCGCGTGGGACGCTTGCGCTCCGATGCCCGGCTGAGTATGGTGTGCGCTCATTCGCGGGAAGGGGCCGTAGCTCAGCAGGATAGAGCACCAGATTCCTAATCTGGGGGTCGCGCGTTCGAATCGCGCCGGTCCCGCCAACTATCACCGGATTTAGACCTATTTCTCCTCCTCCGCTCCCAGCCGGGGGAATTCCGAATTGATGATCTGGCGCACCAGTTCGCGGTA
>JAFATP010000231.1 GCA_019243895.1 Alphaproteobacteria bacterium | reverse complement strand
ACCCTTTTCCCGCATTAGCATGCACGGCGTACGGCGGGAATTGCTGGCGGCGCAGGCCCGGGCGCTGGGATTGCCGCTGTGGGAGGTGTGGATTCCCTGGCCATGCCCCAACGGCATCTATGAAGCACGCATGGCCGAAGCGTGCGCCGCACTGAAAGGGCAGGGGTTTACCACCTTCGCCTTCGGTGATCTGTTCCTGCAAGACGTCCGGGCATACCGCGAGCGCCACATGGAGGAGGCGGGCATGCGCGGCATTTATCCGCTGTGGGGCAGCGACACGCGACAGCTTGCGCGAGACTTCGTCGCCCAGGATTTCCATGCATTCCTCTGTTGCGTGGATACGGCGCAGCTCTCCGCAGACTTCGCGGGCAATTCCTATGACACGGCGTTGCTTGACGCATTGCCCGCCTCGGTCGATCCGTGTGGAGAAAACGGCGAGTTTCACACCTTCGTTTATGACGGGCCTATTTTCCAATGGCCCGTTTCGTGCCGCACCGGCGAGGTGGTGATGCGCGGTCAATTTGCCTATTGCGATTTATTGCCGGAAATGCAGGAAATGCCTGCATGACCGAGCTGCGGATTGTCTCTTTTCTGCCCGCCGCCACCGAAATGGTGGCGGAGCTGGGACTGGAAGATGCGCTGGTGGGCATCAGCGACGAATGCGACTGGCCGCCTTCCATCCGCAACCGGCCGGTGGTGACAAAAAGCGTGCTGCATACCGCCCTGATGCCTCCAGCCGAAACCGATGACGCCGTCCGGCGTCATCTAGCGGAGGGCAGAAGCCTCTATGCGGTGGATGAAGCGTTGCTGGCGGAGCTTAGGCCGACGCATATTCTCACCCAGGATTTATGCCAGGTGTGCGCACCTTCCGGCAACGAGCTCCAGCACGCGCTGGCCCATTTGCCGGAGAAACCGGAAGTGATCTGGCTTTCGCCGCAGACTTTAACGGACATCGCGCAAAATCTGCGCGACTTAAGCCGCGCGTTCGGGCGACAGGACGAAGCGGAAGCCATTCTCATCGCCTGGAAAGCACGGATGGACGAGGTACAGGCCCGTGCTTCCGGCCATGCGCATGTACGTTGCTTCGTGATGGAATGGGCGGACCCTATTTACTGCAGCGGCCATTGGGTGGCCGAGATGGTGCAGCTTGCCGGCGGCTATGATCTGCTGAGCCGCCCGGGGCGGGATTCCGTGCGGGTGAGCTGGGACGAGGTGCGGGCCGAAGCGCCGCAGGTGCTGATCATCGCCCCCTGTGGCTATGATCTGGACCGGGCATCTTCCCAGCTGCCGCTGCTGGAGGGGTTGCCGGGATGGGAGGAGCTTCCCGCCGTGCGCAGCAAGCGCGTCTATGCCGTCAATGCCAATGCGTTTCTTACGCGCCCCGGCCCGCGCGTGGTAGACGGCATTGAAATGTTGTTTTATTTATTGCACGGAAACCCCTGAAGGCATGGGCATATGGCGAAAGACCCGTATGAAATTCTCGGAGTGAGTAAAAAAGCGAGCGCGGCGGAGATTAAATCCGCCTACCGCAAGCTGGCCAAAAAATATCATCCGGACCTCAATCCCGGCAATAAGGAGGCGGACGCCAAGTTCAAGGAAGTCAACGCCGCCAATGACCTGCTGGCGGATAAGGAAAAGCGCGCGGCATATGATCGCGGCGAGATCGATATGGACGGCGCACCGCGCTATCGCCGACAGCAGCAGTCCTACCGGGATTTCGCGCAAGGCCCGCAAGGCGGCAGGTATTATCATTTCGGCAATGGGGAGTTCGATCTTTCCGGCTTCGAGGATCTTTTCAGCGCGTTCGGCGCATCGGCCGGGACCCACCGCCCCGCCCCGGCGGATGTGCATTATACGGTGGACGTGGATTTCCTGGATGCGGCCAAAGGGGCCAGCAAACGTATCACCCTGCCGGAAGGAAAGTCGCTGGACATCACCATTCCCGAAGGCATCGAAGAAGGCCAGCGCCTGCGGCTGAAGGGCCAGGGCGGAAAGAAAAGGGGCGCGGGGGAGGCGGGAGATGCTTATGTGGAGGTGCATATCCGCCCCCATCCGGTATTCTCGCGCCAGGGAAAGGACGTGCATGCGGAAATTCCCGTCGCGCTGCATGAAAGCGTGCTGGGCGCGAAAATCCAGGTGCCGACGGTGCACGGCCCGGTGGATGTCTCCGTGCCCAGGGGCGCCAGCAGCGGCACCACGCTCCGGCTTAAGGGAAAGGGCATCAAGGGCGGGGATCAATACGTGAAGCTCAGGCTGGCCATGCCGCCGAAGATCGATGCTGAGCTGGAGCAGGCCATCCGCCAATGGGCGCAGACCCATGCGTATAATCCCAGGAAAGCATAAGGAGGCGCTATGAAAACGGTGGATGAAGTGCTGGCGCTGCTGGACAGAGTAATCAACCGCGCGTCGCTGGAAACGTATATCGCGCGCGACTGGGTGAAGCCGGTGAAGCGGCGCAAGCGGTGGTATTTCGAAGACATCGACATCGCCCGCCTTCGGCTGGTGCGGGAGCTGAAAGAGGATATGCGCGTCGACGACGAGGGCATGGACATCGTGCTGGCGCTGCTGGATCAGGTTTACGGCATGCGCGAGCAGATGCGCAGGGTCGCGCACGCCATCCGCCAGCAGCCGGAGCAGATACAGGCGGAGATTTTAGAGGTGGTGCGGGGGGAGAAGGAAGAAGGGCGTTAAGAATCAAGTGCGGCAGATTAAGCTAGGCTGTGTCTTGTGGCTGCCCGCTGGGCGCACGCTGCATTTTAGCTGGGCGCGGAACGGATGCAACAGCGGGAGGATGTCCATTTATAGCATCAAAGTCTGTATCAAAAATAATATTTTTTGCGAGCCTATCCGCACCCGGCGCATACACACCGGCCACAGGTTTTTTGTCTTTAGTAGGCGGAT
>JAFATP010000039.1 GCA_019243895.1 Alphaproteobacteria bacterium | reverse complement strand
CCGACTCACCGCCACACGCATTATCGTGAGGCATTAACCACCCGCAGCGTTCATCCCCACCCCTCTGGCCGTCGTATAATTCACGCCCTCCATTGCCGCTTGCGGACCACGTTTTCTTTCGACCTCTGCGTTATGAGCCCTGAGTTTTTCCAGCCGTGCATCAGGAAAACTTTCTTCCTGAACCTTATTTCCTTCGGCGTTATATCTTCCGGCATGATAGTGCGGCCCGCTAACCAGAATGACGGTATTAGCAAGATTTGGGCTATCCACGATCGTATCGATAGCCTTCTTGCCATTCCCTTCGCCGTTAAACACGCAGTCAGCAAAACTGAGTGTACGCAAGTTCTTGAATGCCTCGCACCCGGCAAACGCCTGGGCATTATAATCATTAATTTCCAGTCGGTTATAGGTAAGCTGATTGATGTTCTTCAATGCGTCAGTTTTCCAAGCCAATTCATCTTTGTCATGGGAGAGATACCCGTAATATCCTCGAGGATCATTAATCCCGGGGGGCCTATGGCGATCCTTTTTTTCTGCCACCATAGTGAAGCTATCAGGAAGATCGCCATTGCGCCTGAACCTGCCGGTAATCGTGATATTCTGAACAATGCCGCTGGCTGCGACAGTATCGACCATGCTCTCTTTAGGCTTAGGTTTCGCGTATATGTGAAGATTGTCAGCATCTAACGTTATATTGGCAAAGCCACGATCGAAATCCAATACAGGATACGCGTTGTCACCTTTTGCACACCTGTTGAATCCTTCCTGAGCAACTTCCAAGTGTTTTAATACCTCTTGCCCAAGGGCTTTTTTTGCCCATTCCGGCAGCGTGCTAAAATCCGCATGCTTATATGTATCGAGCGTATTGGGCGCCATTGGTCGCCTGGAAGCGGCAAGAGGCATCATCGTTTCAATTTCTTGCCTCAATCGCCCCACGTCACCCGCCCTGGCAGGGTCGCTTAATTCGCACTGCGCAAGAATGAATTTTCCCTGCTCTACCGCATCCGGATCCTCCGTTTTTCCGCTAAGAAACTTGGCATATTCCACTCTGAGTAATGTATTATCAGGGTCTTGAGCAATGGTTGTTAAGAAGTCATTTTTATTGAGAAGATTCATAATATAACCCCTAAGGCTAGGTTAAGGTAAATGAAGGCTAACCATCATCGGCAGCCGGTGTAGCAGCATGATGTTTATTATTTAAACGAAAGAGGATAATAATTACGTTATATTAATCATTATGTCAAGTTTTTTTAACCTGATGCAAGCTGCGTATGCAACACTTGCCCGAGCGCATCCAACGCCACGCCCCATTGGCGCCCGTCGCGTAAATCCTTCACGGTGACGCCGCCGCTCTTCAATTCATCCTCGCCCAGTATCAATGCCAGGGCGGCTCCTATTCTGTCGGCGCGCTGGAAGCGCTTCTTGGCGTTGCCGCGATACGCGATGTCAACGCAGAAGCCCTGCTCGCGCAAGGATATGGCGAGTTTCCACGCCGTCGCTTCCGCCGCCTCCCCCATCGGTATCACGGTGATGACCGGCGGCGGCAATGGGAAAGAAGCGTTTATTTCCTCCATCAGCGCCAGCATGCGCTCCACCCCGGCGGCGAATCCCACGCCGGCCACGTCCGGGCCGCCCATCTGCGGCACCAGCCCGTCATAGCGCCCGCCCGCCAGCACCGTTCCCTGCGCGCCAAGCCTGGCGGTGGTGAATTCGAACACCGTGTGGTTATAATAATCCAGGCCGCGCACCAGCCGCGGATTCCACACCACGTTCACCTGCCGCATAACGCCCAGATTTTCCAGGCCGCTCCATACTGACTGCTTAAACGCCCGGGCGCTTTCGGATAAGCAACGGTCATAGGTGGGGGCGTCTTTTATAAGCAGGCGGTCTTCATCGCTTTTGGAATCCAGGATGCGCAGCGGGTTTTTCTCAAGGCGGATTTTGCTTTCTTCCGAGAGCTTCTCCCGGTGCGGCGTGAAATAGCTCACGATTTCCGCGCGGAACGCATCCCGGCTTGCGGCGTCTCCCAGCGAATTGATCTCCAGCGTCACATGCGGCAGCAGCCCCAGCGCATTCAAGCCCTGCGCGGCGAGCGCGATCACTTCGACATCCGCCTCCGGCTCCGGCGCGCCTAGCAGTTCCACCCCCACCTGGTGAAACTGCCGCAGGCGTCCGCGCTGCGGGCGCTCATAACGGAACGCCGCGCCCTGGTAAAAGAATTTCTGCGGCAGATTCTGCGTCAGCCCGGCGGAAATAAACGCCCGCACCACCGAGGCGGTGAATTCGGGCCGCAGCGTTAAGGAGTCGCCGCCGCGATCAAGGAAGGTGTAGGTTTCCTTCGTCACCACGTCGGACGTGTCGCCTAGCGTGCGGTGGAACACCTCCGTCTGCTCAAACACCGGCGTGGCGATTTCGCCGAAGCCATAAGCTTGCGCCGCACGCCGCCATTGCTCTTCGATAAAGCGGCGTTTAGCCGATTCCTCCGGGAATATATCGTGCGTGCCGCGAACCGGCTGAAGGCGCTGCTGCATAATTACGAGTATAGCGTGTAACCGCAATAGGCGAGGTATGCCGCTTCGCCGATCAGGGCGGGAATGTAAACCCCGCCATACGCCTCATCGATGCGCCCTTTGATGAGCGCGCCGTATTTGATGACGTGAAAGGCGATGAGGGAGTAATAAAACCGGAATTGCAGCAAAAGCTCCGCATGGGCGCCCAGCCGGTTCATCAGCAGGTGGATCGGCGAGCCGTAAACCGCCAGCGCATAGAACAATTTTGCCTCGGGCACGAACAAGCCGTAAAGCAGGGCGCCGATTTCAATGATCACGCAGATGAGCGCCAGCCATGCCACCATCGCCATTTTCCTCTCGTTTCCGGCGACTATGCCGCCGATTGGCGTAGATCGCAAGCGTATATCACTTGATATAATTTTTAATTTGTGTAAACTATTTGTTGAATAGCGCAGCCGATAGAAAGGAGATGAAAATGGATGAAAAAGAAGCGGTAGTTAAGCAATTCATGACGCCCTTTGACTATAAAAACCAATCCTATGAAGCGCGGATCACGCTGCAAAACACTTCCAATCCTTACCTTATGGTCGTGATTGATCCTCTGGAAGCTCCAAATGCAAAGACGGCTGCTATGCTTCGCTGCGAATTCTCCACTGAATTGAAAAAATACAATCTTACGGAATCGGCTAATCCTCAAACATTTGCTAATCCTCAAGACCAATCACCGAATGCACGTTATTATCGCATCGGCAGCGATAGTCCACTATCGGCCTCAGCCGCACGGGAAATCCTTGAGAAGGTTACGGCAGCCGTACATGAAATGGTCGATCGGATATTGGAAAATGGACCAACTCCTAACGTAGAAAAGCCTAAAGTCAGTGCTTTAGACCGTTATTACACAGCGCACCCGAACTAATTCCCATATCGCCGCGCCACGTATTCCTCCACCATGCCCTGAAATTCCTCGGCGATATGCGGGCCGCGCAGCGTCGCCACTTTCTGCCCGTCCACGAAGACGGGGGCCACGGGCGATTCGCCGGTGCCGGGCAGCGAAATGCCGATATCAGCGTGCCGGCTTTCGCCGGGGCCGTTCACGATGCAGCCCATCACCGCCACGTTCATGCGCGCCGCACCGGGATAGCGCGCGCGCCATTGCGGCATCTGCGCGCGCAGATAGGTTTGGATCTTATCCGCCAGCTCCTGAAACACCGTGCTGGTGGTGCGCCCGCAGCCGGGGCACGCGGTCACCTGCGGCGTGAAATGCCGCAGGCCGACGGATTGCAGCAGCTCCTGCGCCACGCGCACCTCCTCCGCGCGGTCGCCGCCCGGCTCCGGCGTCAGCGAGATGCGGATGGTGTCGCCGATGCCTTCCTGCAACAGCACCGCCAGCGCCGCTGACGACGCCACAATGCCTTTGCTACCCATGCCCGCTTCCGTCAGGCCGAGATGCAGCGGATAATCGCACGCCGCCGCCAGCGCGCGATAGACCGCGATGAGATCCTGCACGCGGCTGACCTTGCAGGAGATGATGATGCGGTCGCCGGGCAAGCCTAGTTCTTCGGCCCGCGCCGCCGAACGCAGCGCCGAGGCCACCAGCGCCTCGCGCATTACGCTGTTTGCCTCCTCCGGCTGCGCGAGCCGGGCGTTATCGTCCATCATGCGCGCCAGCAGCGCTTGATCCAGACTGCCCCAATTGGCGCCGATGCGGATGGGTTTGCCGTAACGCAGGGCGGCTTCGATCATCATGGAAAACTGCGTGTCCTGCTTGTCGCCGAACCCCACATTGCCGGGATTGATGCGGTATTTGGCCAGCGCTTCCGCCATGGCAGGAAAATCTTTCAGCAGACGGTGGCCGTTATAATGAAAATCACCCACCAGCGGCACCTCGCACCCCAGCGCATTCAGCCGCTCGGCGATGCGCGGCACCCCCGCCGCTGCCGCCTCATTATTGACGGTGATGCGCACCAGCTCGCTCCCGGCATCGGCCAGCGCCTTCACCTGCGCCGCGGTGGCCTCCACATCCGCGGTGTCGGTGTTGGTCATGGATTGTACCACCACCGGCGCATCGCCGCCCACCGCCACCGGCCCCACTTGCACGCGACGCGTCGGTTTACGGTTGATCGCCATAGGATTTATTCCGCGGGGTTCCGATCATAAACGGCGAGCTTACGTGAATTTCGCTGGAATAACAAGGCGGCCAGGCGGAAAGCGCGGCGCCGCTGCACGCGGTTTGATGCGGCTTTGCGGTCTTCTCCGCCACCTTCGGCAGAAGCGGCAACGCAGGCGTAGGCCGCAGCGCCGTGCGCGAGGTCCAAACGGCAAGGCCCACCGCCAATGCCAGCGCCACCCACATTAAAGGCCGTCCCGGATTCTCTTCTCTCCGCAGTGTATCGGGAAGATGAAAAAACCGCCGTTGCGGCACGGCGCCGATGCGCTCGTAAGCCGCCAGCACTTCGTTTTCCGGAAGACCGAGAAAGCGGGCATATTGCTGCAGATAACCTTTCACATACGCGCTGCCGGGCAATTGATCCAACGCGCCCTCTTCCAGCGCCTGAAGGTAACGCTGGCGAATATGCACGTAGTCGGCCACCTGTGTCAGCGCATACCGGCGCTTTTCCCTGGCCTGACGCAGAATCGCGCCGAGCTCCCCGTAACTCTGAGCGTTAATATACATCGTGCATCAGGCTCTGCGCGCGTTTCGCGCCTGTAAATGATGTTCCGCCTGCGCCACCAGCTCCGCGATGATGCCCGCCGCCGGCTGAATGGCGCTCACCATACCCACGCTTTGCCCCGCCATCAATGAGCCGCGCTCCACGTCGCCCTCGATGGCGGCGCGCCGCAATGCGCCCGCCCAGAAATGCTCTATGGCCAGCTGCGCTTCCTTTTTCTCCATTTCGCCGCGCCGGAATTTGCCGATCACCTCATGCTGAAAGCGGGCGAACTCATCGCTGGCGGCATTGGCCAGCGCACGCACTGGGATCACCGGAAAATCCGGATCAAGCTGCACGGAAGCCTGCGCGTCGCGGGCGCTGGCGCGAATGAACGCTTCCTTGAAATTGGGATGCGCGATGGATTCCTCCGCGCACACGAACCGGGTGCCGAGCTGCACCCCGGACGCGCCCATTTCCAGATACGCGGCAATGGCTTCGCCGCGCCCGATGCCGCCCGCTACGAACACCGGCACTTCGCGGATGACGGGCAGGATCTCCTGCGCCAGCACCGAGGTGGAAACCGGGCCGATATGCCCCCCCGCCTCCGCGCCTTCGATGATCAGCCCGTCCGCGCCGAGTCTGATCAACTTGCGCCCGATGATGGCGGAAGGCGCAAAGCACAAGACCTTCGCGCCGTCATCCTTCAGCGCCTTGATGGTGGCGGCGGAAGGGATGCCGCCCGCCAACACCACATGGCTCACCTTCTGGCGCCCGCACACCGCCACCAGCTCGCTCAATTGCGGGTGCATGATGATGAGGTTGACGCCGAAGGGCTTGTCGGTGAGCGCGCGGGTGGCGATGATTTCGGCCTCCAGCGCATGCGGCGGCATAGCGGAAGCGGCAATCACGCCGAAGCCTCCGGCATTCGAAAGCGCCGCCACCAGATTGCGCTCGGACACCCAGCTCATGGCGCCGCCCATGATGGCGTGGGGGCATCCGAGCAGCTCCGTGCCGCGTTTCCATAACAGTTGAATTGATTCAGCCATATCCTCTACCTGTACCGCCCTTCCGGCACAGGCTCCGTTCCCTGATTGATTCCCGATAAGTGGGTTTCCTTCACCGCCAGCGCCGCCGCATGAGGGATGGGCCAGTTTATCCGCAGTCAGCGCGCTTGAAAAGGGAAAAGAATACGCCTGAAACGATTCTCACTCCACCTTATCCAGCTCGAAAGCGCTATGCAGGGCGCGCACGGCCAGTTCCAGGTAATCCTCCTGG
>JAFATP010000006.1 GCA_019243895.1 Alphaproteobacteria bacterium | reverse complement strand
CCTTCGCCATGCCGCAGGAAGCCGACGCCGTGGAGCGGGCGGTGAAAGCCGTGCTGGATCAGGGGTTGCGCACAGCGGACATCATGCAGCCGGGCATGCGCAAGCTCTCCACCGGTGAAATGGGCGATGCGGTGGCGATGGCGCTCGAAGTTTAGGTTTTTGGGCCTCGCGGGCGCTTGACGCGCCGTGCGTTTGGCCTTATGTTCCGTTCCTTCCTTCACTACGCATAAGGGAAAATATGCATATTTCGGTTTCCGGAAAAGGGGTTGACGTCGGCGAGCGGCTGCGCGAGCACATGGAGCAGCGCCTGAGCCAGGGCATCAGTAAATACCTTGACCGCGTCACCAGCGTGCAGAGCGTGCTTTCCAAGGATGCTCACCGCTTCCGGGTGGATCTGCATGGTAATATCGGCACGCATGCGGGCATGGTGGTGCGCGCCAGCGCCATGGGCGATGATGCGTACACCGCCTTTGACGCCGCGCTGGAGAAAATCGAAAAGCAATTGCGGCGTTATAAGCGGAAGATCACCAATCATCACAAGAATGTCAGTAGCTCGGCGGGCGATGTGCCGATGCGCGGGCGCAAATATGTGCTGTCGCCGGATATAGGCGAACAGGAAACGGAGGAAGGCGGCTCAGGCCCGATGCAGGCCGCCGCGGTGATCGCGGAAAAATCCACCGACATCGACAAGCTTTCGGTCAGCGAGGCGGTGATGCGCATGGATCTGCAAGACCTGCCGGCCCTGATGTTCTACAACGCCGCGCATGGCAGGCTGAATATCGTTTATCGCCGGGCCGACGGCAATATCGCATGGGTAGACCCTGATACCGCTTCATCATCATAACAGCAATATTTCGCCCTTCTTACCGCCTTTTCGGAAATCCATGGATTATTCCTCCTTTCTCGAAATCGCCGGTGTAGCGCATGCGAATGTGCGCGGCCGCAAGCAGCTGCTGAAGGCTTTGGCGGCGGCGGGCGCTGAACTGGCTAATCTCAACGAGCGCGAGCTGCATCGCCTGCTGTCGGAGCGCGCCAAGTTTTATGCCTTGGGCCTGGCGGGCGGCGTGTGCATTTCGCATGTGTATGTGCAGGGAGTGGAACGCGTGCGCGGCATTTGCCTGCGCCTAACCGAAATGGTGGATTTCGGCAGTAACGCGTCGCGGAAAGCGGATACGGTTTTCCTGCTGCTATCGCCCTTCCAGGCGACGCCTGATTCGTTGAAGGCGCTGGCGCTGGTCACCCGCGCGCTGCGCGACCCGGTGCAGGCCGCTTCCGTCCGTGCGGCGGACACCGCGGAGACGTTGCGGAGGCTGCTGTGCGGCACGATGCAGGCCCGCGCCGCTTAACAGGTATTCTGCGGTGATGCGTCCGCAGAATAACGAATGAATATGAAGCAGGCAGTATTGATCACCGGCGCGGCGCAGCGCCTTGGCCGCGGGATTGCGCTGCATCTGGCGCGGTACGGCTATGACATCGCGCTGCATTATCACCGTGCCGCCGAGGCCGCAGAACAGGCCCAGGCGGAGATTCGTGAAACCGGCGCGGCGTGTGAGCTCTTCCAAGCGGATTTCGCAGACGCCGAGGCGCTGTCGCCCTTGGCGCAACGCGTGCGCGATGCCTTCCCGCATTGCCGTCACCTGGTCAACAATGCCTCGCTTTTCGAGCGCGGCACGCTGATGCAAAGCGGCCCCGATGCGTTTACCCGCCACATGCAGGTGAACGTGATGGCGCCGGTCTTTCTCACCAAGGCTTTCGCGCTGGCGTTTCCCGGCGAGGCGCTTTCCGTCGTCAACCTGCTGGACACCAAAATGCAGGCGAACCGGCACAGCTATTTCTTTTACCTGCTCTCCAAAAAAGCGCTGCGGGATTGCACGCGCATGGCCGCGGCGGAGCTGGGCCCCAGAGTGCGCGTCAACGGCGTGGCTCCCGGCATGGTGCTGGCGGGGGCGGAGCCGTTCGGCGAGGAATATCGCCTCCGCCTCGCCGGGCGCCTGCCGCTGAAGCGCGCCCCGGAGCCGGAGGACGTGGCGGCGGCGGT
>JAFATP010000289.1 GCA_019243895.1 Alphaproteobacteria bacterium | reverse complement strand
CCCGCCGCCGCCGCCGGAACCGTTCCACCCGCTGCAACCGCCACCGCCGCGACGGGAGGAGGCGAGGAATCCGCCGCTCCGGCAGGTGGGGTACCGGCTGCGCCTGCCGCTGCGGCGGAAGCCTCCTCGTTTTCCCCGGTAACCGCCACGGCGGAAAATCCGGCATTCTCCGCCCCCATTGCCGTTACACCCGGCGCCGCGCTGGCAGCTGCTCCGGCGGAAACCCTCACCGACCAGACCGAGCTGGGGCCATTGCCCCGCCTCAGCAAAACCGGCATCAAGCCGTGGATTTACTATGGTCGCGACTATGCGCGCAGCGACAAGCCGATGATCGCCGTGATGGTGACAGGACTCGGCTTCAACCGCAAAATGGTAGAGGATGCCGTGCGCCTGCCGCCCGCAATATCCCTGGCCTTTTCGCCGTACGGCCCTTCCGGCAACATATGGGCCGCCGCCGCGCGCGCCGCAGGCCATGAAATATTCATCGAACTCCCTGCCGAGCCTGCCGATTATCCCGCTTCGGACCCCGGCCCTCACGGCCTGCTCACCAGCAATAATCCGCAGGAAAACCTTACCCGCCTGCGCTGGGTGATGACGCGCATGCCGGGCTATGTCGGCCTGTACCTGCCGCCGCAGGAGCGCCTGACCGCCAATGCCGACGCCGCCGCGCCGCTGCTGCAATTCATCGCCAGCCGAGGCGTGATGCTGGTTCTGGGCGCGGCGACACTGCCTGAGGCAGCGGAGCGTTTATTGACGACGCTAGTGCTGCCGGTGGTACGGGCGGATATCTATAGCGGAGAAGAAAGCACGGTTGATTTTTCGGGTTTGCTGTTGCAGCTGGAAGATCTGGCCCATCGCAATGGGCGCGCGCTGCTGGTGGTGCAAGCGTCTCCCGGCGTGTTCAAAGTTCTCGGCGACTGGGCACAACGTATTGAAGAAAAAGGATATAGCCTCGCCCCCGTTTCGGCACTTGCCAGAATTCCCAATTCGTGAAAGATTACCCTTTATGCCCAATCACTTACTGAATGAAACGGCGATCCCGCCGCATCTGACTTCTTTGCCCTATCGCAACGGAGTTGGGGTTATGCTGTTAAATGCCAATAACCAGGTGTTGGTGGCCAAGCGCATTGACATGACCACGGAAGCCTGGCAGATGCCGCAAGGCGGGGTCGATTCCGGCGAAGCGCCGCTTCAGGCGGCGTTGCGCGAGCTGCGGGAGGAAATCGGCGTGGAGCCGAAACTTCTCACCGTCCTGCGCGAAAGCAGCGACTGGTACACCTATGACCTGCCGGATGAATTGATCGGCCGCATCTGGGGCGGCCAATACCGCGGCCAGCGGCAGAAATGGTTCGCCATGCGCTTCCTGGGCGCGGATACCGATATCGACATCGACACTCCCCACCCCGAATTCCTGGAATGGAAATGGGTGGACATGCGGATGCTGCCGGATTTGATCGTGCCGTTCAAACGCCAGCTGTATAAGGCACTGGTGGATGAGTTCAAGAATCTGGTTAATCAGACCGCCTAATGGCGGTTTCTGATAGAGATTCGCGGCGGATAAATTAGTAAAAGGAATATTTTAAGCGTTATCACGATTTTCATGCAATCGTCACACAACGTCAAAGCGGTTGGTGATAGAATGTAAAAATGAGCAAATCCGTCCCACCCGAAGCCGCATCCCCAGAACAAGACAATCCCTTGTTCGCGCAAAGGGTAATAAAATTTCTTGCCTATCCTTTTTCGCTGGCGGCAGGGCTCCTTGTCACCCATACCAGTGTCCGCGACAGCGCCTATCAAAAAGCGAAAAAGCGAGGGGGGTTCCGCGACATCGAGGAAACATTCGGCAATGAGCACAGCCATGATCTGGCTTTGAGACTGAATGAAAGCATCAGCAAGGAAGAGTTTTTAGAGCGCAGCATTTCGAATAAGGTAAGGCACTCCCATGCCGTTCAGGAGCAAATGGAGAAGCTGGGCATTGCCGGGTTTACTTCCAAGTGGAACTACATCAATCGCGGCAATAAGCAAAAAGCGATCATCGAGGGATTGACGGTGGGAGGCATTGCCATCGGCGCCATCCTGACGATCGCCAACAGTAAATCCCTCACCCAGCTCTTTTCCAAAGATTCCACGAATAACGAACAAGAACGCTAAGGGCTGCCTGGCAGCGATGGTTATTTTACCATTTCCTGCGTAATCATCGTGCCGGCGCCGTGCTGCGTGAAGGTTTCGATCAGCAGCACGTGCGGCAGGCGCCCGTCAAGGATATGCGACGCCTCCACATCATTTTCCAGCGCGTGAATGCAGGTGTCCACCTTGGGGATCATGCCGCCGCTGATGATGCCGTCCTTCAGCAGATGCTTGGCTTCGCGCAGCGTCAGCTCGCTGATGACCTGGCCTTCGGGCGTCAGCACGCCCGGCACGTCGGTAAGAATGATCAGCTTGCACGCGGCCATGGCGGCGGCAAGCGCGCCGGCCACCGTATCGGCGTTGATATTATAGGTTTCACCCCCCGGGCCGCGGCCGATCGGCGCAATGACCGGAATCAGGTTGGAATCGTGAAATTCCTCCAGTATCGCCGGGTTGATGGTGTGCGGCTCGCCGACGAAGCCCAGATCCAGAATACGCTCGATGTTGGAATCAGGATCGCGCGTGGCGCGGCGGAGTTTCCTCGCCTCGATCAGCCGGCCGTCCTTGCCGGAAATGCCAACCGCCATGCCGCCTGCGGCATTGATCTCGGACACGATCTGCTTGTTGATGGTGCCGGACAGCACCATCTCCACGATCTCCACTGCCGAGGCGTCGGTGACGCGCAGCCCGTCCACGAACGAGCTCTGGATTTTCAGGCGCTCCAACATCTGGCTGATCTGCGGGCCGCCGCCATGCACCACCACCGGATGAATGCCCACCTGCTTCAGCAGCACCACATCGGCGGCGAATTTGCTGGCCAGCGAGGGATCGCCCATGGCGTGGCCGCCATATTTGATGATGAACGTCTCGCCGGAGAAACGGCGCATGTAAGGCAACGCCTCCGCCAGGGTGGCGGCGGTGCGAAGCCAGGATTCCGGGGTTTCGATGGCGCGGGTTTGCATGGGCGCTTTCTTAACGCGAGTTTACAAGCATTGCAAGCGTCTCCCTCACCTCCTCCACACCGGCGGCGCGGCGCGCGCTGGTCACCAGCACGTGCGGGTGCGCCGCGGGATGGAGAATCGCGGCGGCGTGCGCCCGCTGGGCGACGCCTGCAAGCGCGGACGGCGCGACGGCATCGGCCTTCGTCAGCACCAGCTGGAAACTCAGCGCCGCTTCATCCAGCAGCGCCATCATCGTTTCGTCCGACGCCATCACGCCGCGGCGCGCATCCACCAGCAGCAGGGCGCGGCATAAATTCCTCCGGGTGCGCAGGTAGTCGCGCACCAGCCGGTTCCACTCCGCGACCAGCGGCTTGGGCGCTTTAGCGAAGCCGTAACCGGGCAGATCCGCCAGCATCAGCGCTTCGCCGATGAGAAAGAAATTCAGCATCTGCGTGCGGCCGGGAGTGACGGAGGCGCGCGCCATTGCTTTTTTTCCCGTCACCGCATTGATGAGGCTGGATTTGCCGACATTCGAGCGGCCGATCAATGCGACTTCCGGATAGTTTCCCGGCGGCAGCGCCTCGATGGAAGGAGCGCTTTTGATGAATCGGCAGGATTGGCGGAACAGTTCCACCATATTGGCGCTTAGGCGCTGCGGCTGCCGGCTTTCGCAGACGCCCCGCTTTCCTGCGCATCCGCTTTCAGCGCCTCGTAGCGCCTCGTAATGGCCAGCTGCTGCACGATGGAAAGCAGGTTGCTGCATGTCCAGTAAAGCACCAGCCCGGCCGGCATGCGCGCCAGCATCAAGGTGAAGAAATACGGCATCAGCTTCATCATTTTCGCCTGCACCGGATCGGTAGGGGCGGGCTGCTGCTTCATCTGCACCAGCATGGTGACCCCCATCACGATCGGCAATAATCCCAGGTGCAGCCAGATCGGCGGCTGCCACGGAATCAATCCGAACAGATTGAAAATATTGGAGGGATCGGCCGCCGAAAGATCGCGGATCCAGCCGAAGAACGGCGCGTGACGCATTTCGATGGTCACATACAGCACTTTATAGAGGGAGAAAAACACCGGAATCTGCACAAAAATGGGAAGGCAGCCGGCGGCGGGGTTCACCTTCTCGCGCTTGTACAGCTCCATCAGCGCCTGCTGCATTTTCACGCGGTCGTTCTGGTGCAAATCCCGCAGGTATTGCATCTGCGGCTGCAGCGCGCGCATCTGCGCGGCGGCGTGATAGCCTTTATTGGCCAGCGGGAACATCAGCAGCTTGATGCACACCGTCAGCAGCAGAATCGCCACGCCGAAATTTCCGACCATTTTATAAAGAAAGTTCAGAAACAGCGCGAGCGGCTTGGTAAGGAAGTAAAACACGCCGAAATCCACGGCCCGGTCAAAAAGGGGAATCGGCGGGATCCCCGCCTGCGCATCGCCCTTGGCGTAATGATCCAGCGCGTCCAGTTCCTTGGCGCCGCTGAAGAAATGCAGATGGCTGTCCGCATGCTGTCCCGGCGCAATGGTAAGCGGCGTACCGGTATAATCCACTTGATAACGGTCCTGCCCGTTTTTCTGATAATAATCGAAGCGGGCGCGGAAAGGCTCCCCCGGCACCAGAGCCACCAGCCAGTATTTATCGGTGATGCCGAGCCAGCCTTGCGTCTGATCGAACGCCTGGCTGCCCTTGTCGCGCAGATCCTTATACACTACCTCCTTTAGCGAGCTGTCCAGCACGCCGATCGGCCCTTCATGCAGGATATAGGCATGGCTGCCGGGATCCTCATAGGCGCGGTTGATGTAGCCGTATGGCACCACGGAAACGGGCGCGCCGCTCTGATTTTCCACCCGCTGCGTGATGGTGAACATATAATTGCCGTCCAGCGCCACGGTAATGAAGAAACGCACGCCCGCCCCGTTATCCCAATGCAGCGTCAGCGGCGCCTGCGGCGTCAGCGTCTTGCCGTCTGCCTGCCACAGCGTCTGGTCATTGGGCAGGCGAGCCGTCTCCGCTCCTTGTGGCAGCCAGCCTATCTGCGCGAAATACGCGTCCGGTTGCCCTTGCGGCGCCAGCAAGGTCACAGGCGGGCTTTTCGGATCGATGGTTTCGCGGTATTTCGCCAGCACTAGGTCATCCAGTCTCAATCCGCGCAAGGCGATGGAGCCGGAAAGCTTCGGCGAGGCAATCGGCACCCGCGGCGATTGGGCCAGTTGCTGCTCGCGCGTCATGGGAACGGCGTTTTCCTCCGGCGTGTTCACCCTGGCGCGTTCGGCGGCAGCCTGTTCCTGCTTTTTCTGCTCGTGAAGAACGTTCCATTGTGCCAATTCGCGGCGCTTCGGCGCTTCCACCAGCGCCTGCCAGGCGATAATAAGCATCGCCGACAGGAGCACTGCCAAAATAAGATTGCGCTGATCGGGAGCATTACGGCGTGGCAGCATGTGAATCTGTATTGTCTATCAGGGTACGGGGTCGATACCGTGCGCGCCGAACGGCTGGCAGCGCAGCAGGCGTGTTGCCGCCATCATGCCGCCGCGCCGGAGCCCATAACGCATGACCGCTTGGCGCGCATAATGCGAGCAGCTCGGCTCAAACCGGCAATGGCAGCCCAGCAGCGGCGAAACCGCATATTGATAAAATGCTATCATACTCACGATGACGGTCCGCATCTCGGTATTTCCTTGGTCAGTTTTTGCCCTTGGTTTTTTTGCCGGCGCGGCCGGGGCGTATTCTTGGCCGCTGCTGGCACGCGCGGCACGGCATGGCTTACCTCCCGCAATAACGTCGAAAACGCGCATTGTAAAGCGTTGTTGCGGGCAATCAATACATAATCCCAGCCGGCCTGCGCCGTAGCGGGTGCCTGCGCCCGCACTGCCTCACGCAAACGGCGGCGGATGCGGTTGCGCTGCGGCGCATTTCCCATTTTTTTTGTCACGGTGAAGCCGAAACGCGCCACATCGGATATTGTTTCATTTTCCGGCATCGCCATGGCCAGTAAAATGAAATTCTCGGTTATTACCTTGCGTCCTTGCGACGATATTCTTAAAAAATCCTTGCGCTTTCGCAGCCGTTCTATTACCGGCACGTTAATTAACTATGCCGAAAGGCGCTTGCGGCCTTTGGCGCGGCGGGCGTTCAATACCCTGCGGCCGCCGACTGTTTCCATGCGGGAGCGGAAACCGTGGCGACGCTTACGCACCAGGCGACTTGGCTGATAGGTACGTTTCATGGCGGTTACTCTATAATTTTACGTAAGTTTAAGAGGTTGACTACATACTAGGCGGGCGGAATCCTGTCAACAGCGGAAATCATGCGTTATGCCGGTGATTTATGTCATTAAAAGATAACGCTAATCGCTTATGAAGGCTTATCTGCGCCTTTTTGCTCTGGCAAGCCTGGTAACGGCGCTTTTGAGCGCGGGTCTGATCGGGCTTTATTTCCGTTCCCAGGTGGGCACCAGCCTGCAAGCGCTTGCCGCCGCCCGCCAGGCGGATCAGACCCAGTTTTTTACGGAGGTGCTGTGGCAAAAATACGGCGCGGCATTACAGCATGGCGATGCCTTGCCTGCATTCCGCCAGGAAGCAACCGGCTTCATGCAGCGTTTCTCCCTGGCGGCGGCACGCTTATATACACCCCAGGGCTTGCTGCTGTGGGGCACCGGCGGCACGCTGAGCGCCGAGCAGTTTGCACGCGCTCCGGCGCAAGGCGCTGTGCTGCTGAGCGCGTCTGAGGCAGGAGTGCCGGAAGTGAATCCCGGCGCCACGCTGCTGCGCGGCGTGTTGCCGGTGGCGCCGCCGGGCCAGCCGCCCCAGGCCTATCTGGAGCTGTATAGCGATCTTTCGCCGCAATGGCATAAGCTGGCGCTGCAGCAATGGATTGCCTCCGGCGGAGTGATGATGGTGTTCATCGTGCTGATCTGGATGCTTGTCATTACTTCGCGCAAGGCGGAGGTGATTATCGCGCGGCAGCATGAGGCGAATGTAGAGCTTGCCGCCGCCGCCGCCGCGGCGCAGGCCGAGAATCAGGAAAAATCGCTGTTCCTCGCCAATGTCAGCCACGAGTTGCGCACCCCGCTTAACGCCATTATCGGATTCTCGGAGATTATTAAAGACCAGATGCTGGGCGAGATAAAGAATACCGCCTATCAGGGTTATATCACCGATATTTATAACTCAGGGGTGCATCTGCTGGCCTTAATCAACGATATCCTGGACTTCTCCAAAGCGGCTTCCGGCAAGCTGGAGCTGGAGGTGGAGGAAGTCAACGCCACCAAGATGGTGGCCAACTGCCTGCGCTTGGTTTCGCCGCGTGCCGAAAACGGTAACGTGGAGCTGATTAACGCCATGCCGAAGGACCCGTTTGTGCTGGAAACGGATGCAAAGAAATTCAAGCAGATTATGCTGAACCTGTTATCCAACGCCGTGAAATTCACTCCCGCTACCGGCCGCGTGCGCGTGTCCGGCTGGCGCGATCTCACCGATGACGCCTTCATGTTCGAAGTGGCGGACACGGGCATCGGCATTGCGCCCAAGGACATCGCCAAGGCGATGGCCCCCTTCGGACAGGTGGACAACGCGCTCTCTCGGAAGTATGAAGGAACCGGACTCGGCCTGCCGCTGACGCGAAAATTCGTGGAGGCGCTGGGCGGCAAGTTCTCTATTAAGAGCGAACTGAATGCCGGCACCGTCATCACCTTCTCGCTGCCGCGGGTATTCCGCGCGAAGGAAGGCATCACGGTCAAGCCGGCGGCCTCGTAAATCTCGAGCGATGGATGGCTCCTGAACCGGTATGGAACGCGCACGCATCACCGCCGCCGATCTCCGCTCCCGCAAAGGCAGGGGCGGCATTGTGGCGCTTACCGCCTATACGGCGCCGTTTGCGCGGCTGCTGGACCCGCACGTGGACATATTGCTGGTGGGCGATTCGCTGGGCATGGTGCTTTATGGCATGGAATCCACGCTGGCGGTGACCCTGCCGATGATGATCATGCACGGCGCGGCGGTGGTGCGCGCTTCTTCCCGCGCGCTGGTGGCGGTGGATATGCCCTTCGGCACCTATCAGAAAAGCCCCGTGCAGGCCTTCGCCGCGTGCGCGAAAGTGATGGCCGCCACCGGCTGCGGCGCGGTGAAGCTGGAAGGCGGCATGGAAATGGCGGAGACGATCCGGTTTCTCGTGGAGCGTGGCGTGCCGGTGATGGGGCATGTGGGCATGAAGCCGCAGCATCTGCACGTGCAGCATGGTTATCGCGCAGTGGGCCGCACGGAGGCGGAG
>JAFATP010000243.1 GCA_019243895.1 Alphaproteobacteria bacterium | reverse complement strand
GAAGACGAAGTCCACCGGCCGTTCGTTTTCATCGCAGAGCATTTCGATCACGCAGAAGCCTTCGTCGATGCTTTCGAAAAGCGAGCGGTAACGGTTCTCGCTCGCGCGGCTGGCCGCTTCCGCGCGCTCGCGGGCGCTTTGGATTTCCTCCTGCATGGCGATTAACTCGGTGATGTCGGTGTGGACGCCCACCAGCCGCACCACGCGCCCGTCGCCGTCGCGCATGGCGGAGGCGCGGCACATGATGTGGCGCAATGCGCCGTCCGCATGCATGAAGCGCAGCGTGATGGCAGGCGGCGCCGTGCCTTGCATGTGCCCGGCGATGAATGCCTTTGCTTTTTCCATGTCCGGCGCATGCACGCGCTGATACCAGTCATCGATGGTGGCGTTCTTCATCTGCTCCGGCCCGCAGCCCAGCATGGTTTTGCAGCGCGGCGAAAACCACAGCGCGCCGCTGGTGAAATCCCAGTCCCAGATGCCGTCATTGGTGCTTTCCACCGCCAGCTCGAAGCGCTTCTGCGATTGCGCCACCGCTTCATCCCGCTCCACGCGCAGCGCCGCGTTCAGCTCCTGCAACTCCTCCGACACCAGCTGCATGGCGCGATCCTGAAGCCGCCTGCTGCGGTCATATTCCTCATACGTGTGATCCACCATCTGCAGCAATCCGACCACGTCAAGATCCTGGCCGGTATGCGTGGCCCTTGCCAACTGGCGTTCCAGGAGCGCATGCATCAGGCGGCCTCGGAGAGCAAAGTGATGGTCATAGTCTGGTTGTGCAGCCCGCATTTGCCGGTGTACGGATGATGACAGATTTCGCCATAGGAATAAAAGCCTGCCAGCGATACGTCCCCCAGCGCTTGTTTCACCGCCTGCACCTCATCCGAGGCGCGCTGCCCCATCACCAGCGTTCTGCCGATGCAGCTGACCAGAATGCCCAGCGTGCCGGAAGCGGTGCGCGCGGCGCTGAAATGCTTTAGCGCGAGGAGGGCGGCGTCGGCGGCGCCGTCCACCAGGTTTTCCAGATTGCCGCGCATCAGCTGGGCGGTATAGCCCTCCGGCACGTCGCCGGCGAAGATCAGGCTGCGCGCCTGTTCATCGATGCCGATGATGGTGCGCACCACGTCGTGCGGCATATCGTCCGTGCGGCGGATGCTGAGCGGAAAGTGCAGCCCGCTTCCCGGCAGCTTTGCCGCCTCCTCTCCCAGATAACGCTTATAAAGATCCAGCGCCGGCTTGCCGTCCAGCGCATACAGCACGTTGCCGGCGGCGCGGGTGATCAGCCGCTCCGGGCCGAATTTAATCCATCCGCCGACGCTGCCATAGCTTACCGCCAGCGTGGCACCGTAAAATCCCACTGCGGCGATGGAGCCGCTTACCGGCGGCCCGTTCACGCCCACGCCGGTTTTCGCGAAGCGCGGCCCATCGCCCGCCAGCCCGCCGGTGACAATGACCTTTGCCCCGAGATGCTCAGTGAGGCCGCGCACCAGCTCGCTGCCGTTGACCTGCAATCCGTCCGACAGCACAAACACCAGGCGCAGCGTGGCGTCATTCAATTGCGATGCCAGGACGCGTCCGGCCTCGTAAGACCCGTGCATGCCCGTTACGGCGGTCTGACTCACGCGCAGGACGCTGCGCTCCAAGCGGATAGCGGCGCTGACGGCGGTGCCGGTATGCGCCTCATGATACGCAATCTCACCGCCGGTGGTGCAGCCGACCAGCTGCGCCTGCGGATAGCGCTGTTGCAATCCTGTTACATAGCGGGCGGCATCGGCATATTCCGGTGATAGAAAAAATAATACCAGCTGGGCGTCCGCCAGCGCGGACATTGCCGGGATACCGGCGGGGGCCCGCGGTTCCAGATGTAATTCCACTTTCATATCAATACATCCCCCAATTGCATAAACTCATTATATAACACCTATAATTAATTATAATTTAATCTCTAGTAGTTTATCTTATAAATGTAACAACCAATAGGCGAAATATATGCAGGTTGTTAAAATGACGTCCAAGGCGCGGGTGATAGAAGATATTAGTCAGACGCAAGCGAAGCCGGACGGCTTTGCTCTCTACGTGCGTTTGGCGCACGTGGCGGCGGCGCGGTACGCCGCGGCGGTGCAGGCAATGTCCGGGCTTCTGGACAGTGCCGGAGCACGTACGTGTTATTTATTGCCTAATTACGACATGCTGGCGCTGGGCGCAGCTCCGCTGCCGGTGATAGCGTCACGGGTGCGGGAAAATCTTTCCTTTCTTCTGGCGGAGGACATGCCCAGGGAAAGCGAGCCGTTAAGCACGCTGTTCCTGTCCGCGGAGATGGACACGCTGCGCGCGCTTATCGGCAAGTGCTATGGGGAGGGGAAGCCGCCGCCTTCGCAGCTGCTGCCGGCCTGCGACATTGACCAGGATAAACTGCGTGCCGCCCGCGTCCAGCGCGCTTCCCCGGCGCGGCTATGCGTGCTGGTGGCGGAAGACGAGCGCTTCTCGCGTCAGCTGGTGGTGGAAATCCTGGGACGGGACATCGATACGCTGCCCGCCGCCAACGGCGTGGAGGCGCTGCAACTCTATGAGGCGCATGCGCCGGATATCGTATTCCTTGACATTGACTTGCCGCGAGTGGACGGCCATGCCGTGCTGGAACGGATCGCGCAGGCGGATGCGGAGGCGTTTGTGGTCATGCTGACCGCGCATCACACGCAGGAAGACGTGCAGCGCGCGCTGAAGCACCGGGCGAAAGGATATATCGTCAAACCATTCACCAGGCGGAAAATCGCGCAGTATCTGAATCTATATCGCCAGGACTTCCCACAGCGGAATTCGGTATGATGCCGCCTTTTGACCGCGATGAGCTGCGTGCCAATATCGGCCATGACGCCGAGATGGAGCGGATGCTGCTGGAAATGTTCGTGGCATCGGTGGAAGCGGCGCTGCACCAGCTGCGGGAGCAATTACCTGCCGTGCCGGACGACGGTTTCGACCGTCTATGGAAAACCCAGATGCACCAGGTGAAAGGCGCGGCGCTGAATATCGGCGCGGGGCGTTTAAAAGACCTGGCGGCGGAAGGGCAGGATGCTTACCGCGCGGACGCGGCGTTTAAGGGCGCATTGCTGCTGCGGATGGATGAAGCGTTCGCGGAATTGAAGATTTTTATCCATGCTG
>JAFATP010000154.1 GCA_019243895.1 Alphaproteobacteria bacterium | reverse complement strand
TCCGCCGCCGTTTGCGCTTTCACCGCCACGTAGCGGCGCGGCGCGGTGTAAACGCGGTAACGCGTGACGTCGGTGAGACTGCAAAACGAGCGGATGGGAAACGGCATCGCTTCGAAATCGGGGAATGCGGGTTGCGCCTGGGTCATGGGGAGCTCACGACGTTTTCCAGCGCATGCAGCCGAGAATGTATTGCACCTTGTCGCCCCGTCCCAGCGGCAGCAGGCAGCAGCGGTATTTGATGCGATCCCCGTGCGTATTGATGAATTCGGATTCATCCATGGCTGGCTCGCCGCTTTCGGCCACTTCATCGAAATGCCGCAGCATGGAGCCCACATGCGGTGCGGTGGCGTTATCGCAGCGGCCGAGGCTGGACATGTCCATGCCATAAGCGCCCATCAGGTCGTGCCCCATATAGGTATAGCGGAAGCCGTCGCTGACATGGCCCTTGCGCATATCCACAATGAAGCAATGATTCCATGCCCCGGCAATGCAGCCGGGTTCGATTTCCTCTACGGCGGGGAAAAGACGGTTTTCTTTTACGCTCATCCAATATTGGCGCACCGCCTCGTGCATGCGGCGGGTTTCCGGTTCCTGTTTGAGCGCGAGCGCTTTACTCATAGCCGATACTCACGCTTTGATGTCGAGAAGATCCTGCGACAGCTTGTTTTCTGCCTTGATAACGGAGAGATTGGCCTTGAAATTATAGGTGGCGGTGGCTGCGTTGACCACTTGGGTCGCCTCATCCACGCCGCCGACGGCTGCGCTGTTACGCACGTCCACCTTCACCCCGCCCTCCGGCCGCGCGCTTTGCACCGCGTCCTTCTGGGTGTAATTGGGTGTGGACTGATTAGCCACGTTATCCGCCGCTACGGCCAGCCGGGTGGCTGCCGCGTTCAGTCCGCTCAACGCATTGTTGATTGCTTGCATGGGTTCCTGCCTGAAAGGAGTGCTGCTACTATCTTTTTCAGTATGGCACAGCTAGTTTAATGAAAGATTATCAAATGGTAGTATTTTTCTCATACTTTTAGATAAAATTTTAATTTATAGATGGATATGGAATACCAAACTCATTGTCATAAAACGTTAACTTTATCTCTTTTACCGTAAGGCTTAATGTGAGCTTCCTTAATAATTATGAGGTCAATCATGTCAGTAGATGACAACCCGGACAGTATAGTGATTCCTAATTACAGAGGAATCAGAACGGAACGCTTAGACGAAGAAATTAAATTGACCGATACACAGTTACGAAAATTGGTTGAGTTACCAGAGAGAGTGAAGGCATTTGCACAAGCGATGCCCGTCGCGTGCAAGGGGTTGGGAATAGATGCATTGCCTGCCTATGCCCGAAATATGCGGGGAATTGCAAAGAAATCCGGATTTTCGGAGTCGGTCAGGGAAGCATTGATAAAAGACGCCGGCGGATTAGAGTTATTGGCTGACGCCATGCAAAAGTTAGAGGCGATGGAAACGTGTCCCAAACCTGCCTTTGCGGATAAACTTACCAATGGCGCAGATGAAAGCAAGGCCCCTGAAAAGGACCATCGCCGCAAAAAGAAAGCCGAGCCTCATCTATCTCCTGAGGGCGCCGCTTATTTAGTACGTCATAAACTTGCCCTGGAGACGCAAGCGGCGCAAATGGTGATAGGTATTCGCGCGCTTGATCGGTTAGTGAATCATTGGCTGGAATCCACATTGAGATTCGGCGAGGGCGCAAGTTTACGCACGCAGTTTGCCGGAGAAGGGCGCTTTGAAGAATTGAAGGAGGATTTGCCGAAAATATTGCAACAAATAAACTCGGCGGAACTTCCGCAAAGCGTCGGTTATTCCGCTTACGAGGGAATCGGCCCCAAATCTCCCCGCAGATATGGATAACCGTTATCGGCCACGTCAGGCGCGCAGCAAGTCCTGCACCGCGCGTTCGCACTGCGCCGCCAGGGCTTTGCGGCTGGAGGGTTCGTCCGGGTTCAGATCATCCACCGAAATCGGCGCGCCGAATACGATCTTCGCGCGCAGCGATCCCAATGACAGCAGGCGCCGGGCATGGGTGAGCATGTTCATGTCGCCATACCATGCCACCAGCGGCCATTGCGTGCTGTCAATCGGCAGGCCGTTGATATGCGTGTAAACGATGGCGGCCGGCTGCACGGTGAGGGCAGCGCCGCCGAAGCGCTCCTCGGCCAGACTGAAATAAGAGGAGCGGAAGGGATGCAGCCGCTTGCCGTCATTGGTGGTGCCTTCGGGAAAAAGGCTGATTACCTTGCCGGCCGCCAGCGCATCACGCAGATTGCGGCGGTTCTCGCCGGTCTTGCTGATGCGGCGGTCAATGAAAATGCTCCGCAGCAGCCGCGAGCACATGCCGATCAGCGGCCAATCCGCGATTTCGGTTTTAGGCGTGAAATGCACCGGCGCCGATGCGCCGAGCACTGCAATGTCCAGATAGGTGGTGTGATTGCTCACCAGCAGCAATGGGCGCAACGGGCAAAGCCGCCCCACCCGCTCCAGCCTCACGCCGACGATGCGCAGCACGCCGGAGAAACAGCGCTGCATCATCCACATGATGCGCGCATCGGCCTTCGCGCCGGATAACCATGCAACCGGCCACCCCGCCGCCGCCCAGCCCATGACCCACAGCATGGTTGCAATGATTTTGAGGACGGCGACCATACGGCGTTATGCGTTGTCGTGCCCGTAGCGCTGCACGTATTTATCCGTCACCAGCGCGGTCTTCACCACAATGCCCACGTCCACGGTGTTGTATTCATGGTCGATCACTGCGCCCTCGCCGATGCAGCCGCCCAGCCGTAAATATCCCTTGATGAGCGCGGGCAAAGCGGCAAATGCCGCTTTGGCGTCCACCGCTTCCCTGGGCAGCAGGTCCATCGGCGCGTAACGGTCCGGCAAGGCGGTGAGGCGCAGCTCCGGCGGCGCCAGGTGATAATGATGCAGGTAAGCCAGCGGCTCGGCATGGGCCTGAGGAGAAATGCCGGGGAAACTGGCGCAGCCGAACATGACGGTGACGTCATGCAGCGCCACATATACGCCGATGCCGCGCCACAGCAGCTGCATCACCGCGCGGTTGCGATACGCCGCGTCCACGCAGGAGCGGCCCAGCTCCAGCAATTCGCCCGGATGCGCCACCACGGGCCCGATGTTAAACTCGCTGGCGGTATAAAACCCGCCGCAACCGTGCATGATGCTGCGGCGGAGCAGGCGATAGGTGCCCACCACGCGCGGGCCGCGCGGATGGCCGTGCTCCAGCACCAGCAGGTGATCGCAATATTCATCGAAGGCGTCGCGGTCGCTGGCATCGTCATGCAGCGCGGCGCTGACCTTGGCGCCCATCTCCTTCACGAACACGAGATAGCGCAAGGCCTGTGCTGCCGCCACTTCGTGCGCGTCCAGCGCCAGACGCACCTGCAAATTCCCGGCGCGAATGTCCTCCGGGAAAGCGATTGCCGGTGGCAGGGCGCTACTTTTTTTCATCGCTGCGGCTGGCAATCGGCACTCCGTATAATTCCAGTCGGTGACCCATCAGCCGGTATCCCAGCTTTTCCGCCACCGCCTGCTGCAGCCGCTCGATCTCCTCATTGGCGAATTCGATGACGCGCCCGCTTTTCAGGTCGATCAGGTGATCGTGGTGGGAGTCGGTGGCTTCCTCATACCGCGCGCGCCCGTCGCCGAAATCATGCCGCTGCGTGATCCCTGCCTCCTCGAACAGCTTCATGGTGCGATATACGGTGGCGATGCTGATATGGGGGTCGATCTTCACTGCGCGCTGATAAAGCATTTCCACGTCCGGATGGTCATCGGACTCCGAGACGACGCGCGCAATCACACGGCGCTGCCCTGTCATCTTCAATCCTTTTTCCAGGCACTTGGCCTCGATGCGCGAGATGGTCGGCATAAAGGGAGCGAAACTACACCCAAAACGGCCCGGATGCAAAGCGTTAATAAACGGCGGCATAGGGCAGGGCGGTGATAATTCCATCCTCCATTTGGGTCATGAGCCACAGCATCATCGAGGGTAGAATCACCATGAGGATGAAGATGCCGAGCAAAATCTGCGGCGCCATCAGCACGAAAAAAATCTGCATGGTAGGCATCAGCCGCGCCAGGACGCCGGCACCCAGATAAGTGATCAGACCGATGACGATATGGGGCGCCGCCAGGTGCGCGGCAATGTTGAAGCTGCGGGTGACCAGCAATGAGAATTGCTGCGCCAGATCGGCCAGGGCAGGAAAGCTGCCGGGGGCGAACACGCTGTAGCTGGCGGCCAGGCCGCGCAGCGCCACATGGTGCAGGTCAGTGAGGAAGAACAATACCACCGCCATCAGCGACAGCAGGTTGGTGATGACCGTGCTTTGCGTGGTCTGCGTAAAATCCAGCAACATGGCGCTGGCCAGCCCGGTTTGCGTGGCGATGATGGTGCCCGCGGTATGCGCGGCCACGATGATGACGCGGGTGGTAAGCCCCAGATAAAGGCCGATCAGGATCTCCTTGATGACCAGCAGCGCCAGCGCCGACGGGGATGACGGCAGCGGCGGAAAGACCGGCTGCAACACCGGCAGCAGCAGCGCGGCGAAGGCTAAAGCGAAGATCAGCCGCACGCGTGCCGGCAGCAGCGTCTCGCCGGTGCCCACCATCATCATTATCCCGCTGCCGACGCGGCAGAAGATCACGAGATAGGCAAAAACCCCAGTGGTGAGAAAATGCGCTAGCATAGGATAAGCTGTGGTAGCACCTTCTTTGCCAAAAGCAAAATTATCGCCAAAGGGAAAATTATTCCCGTGATGCGCAATTCAATAGTAAATAAAAATTTATAATATAAAT
>JAFATP010000221.1 GCA_019243895.1 Alphaproteobacteria bacterium | reverse complement strand
GGGGGTGGGGGGGGGGGCGGGGGTGTTGAGGCGGGAGAGGGGGGGGCGGGTGATGCAGCCGGTGGAGGGGATGGAGGCGACGGGTCCACAGGCGGAGAAGCGGCAGGTGGGGCAGGCGCAGGCGCGGCTGGAGCGGAAGGCGTAGGGGCAGGAGGCGTAGGAGCAGGAGGCGTAGGGGCGGGAGGCATTTCCGGAGCGGCAGGCGGCGCGGGAGGTGGTGCGGGCTCGCCGGCGGCGGGCGAAAGTGTGGCCAGCGCTTCCACGCTTGCCAGATGCGTCTCGGTAGGAAGGATGCGCGGCGCCTGCGGATCCGTTGCGTCAATGGCGCTGCGGGTGACGATTACGGTGGGAGGTGGGCTGGCGATAACGGTATTGGGTGGCGCCGACTGTGCGGAGGGCGACGCTTCGGGAGCCGAGGTGGACGCCTGCACCGAAGGCGCTTCGGGAGGAAAGGGAGGAAGCGGCGGAGCGGCGGCGAGAAGCGCGGGAGCAGCGGCGGGCACGGCGGGCACAGGTTCCGGTGGCGGCATGAGAGGCAAGGCGGGCAATTGCACCGCGGCGGCGTCTTCCAGGGGCGGTTCGGGCGGCAGCGCGGGAGATTCGGGGGCCGCAGCGGCGGCCATTTCCGCACGGGCGGGAGGCAGTAAGGAAGTAAACGGTCCCGCAATGCCGTGGACGATTTTCTCCGCCACCGTAGGAGGCCGGTTCGCTGTGCCGGATGGGACGGCCTCAAGCTCGGTGATCGCAAGCGGAGCCGCTGCGGCTTGGGCAAGAGTCACAGGAGCGGATGGTGCCGGCGAAGGCTCCACGTGATGGGAAACCAATGCGACAGTTGAGGTGTGGTGCGTTGCACGCGCCAGAATGCGGCGGTGTTTTGCCGCGGAAGCCAGGCGGGACAGCATGCCGGCATGGCGGTGCCGGGACTTTTTATGGGCACTTTTCAACTGGTGTTCCAGCACGGTAACGGAAGCGACGGCGCTGGCGCGAGGCGCGGTGGATACCGCGCGCGGATTGGGAATATATACTTTCATCGGCGTCGCCGCAGCGGATGGCGGCGGATGAATGACCGTCGGGGTTTGCACGGGCGGGGGAACGGAAGCCGCAACGGCGGGCGGGGGCGGAGGATGCTCTTCTTTTTTCTCGCTTAATTGTTCGCGACGGCGCTCATAAGGATTGTATTCATTATCGGTTTCCCACCAGGCGGGAGGAGTGGAAGTTTGCGACAGGGCAGGCTTTGCCGCTATTAGAACGACGGCATGCATCGCTATCGCGATGATCACTATACGCACATGCATGAATCAATACTTAGTTAAGTGCCCCGATGCATACTACTACTTCTTGAAAAATTTGCAGCGAAAAAAGCATCTTCGCCTCCAATTAAATTTAGGCATGATACTTGCGAGCAACAGGTGATGCTGCGCGTTTTGCTTCCGCTGTTACTTTCTCTGGTCGCATTGACGGCGGCGCCCTTGCGCGCCGACGACACACCGCCGCGCCAATGGTTCCCGCTGCACACGAACGTTGCGGCGCCGCACGCAGCGAATACCGCAGTGAAAGCCGCCGCCCGTCCGATCTTCCGGCCGCCATCCGCTTCTAAGCCCGCTCTGGTTGCGCAGATTAATGGGCCGCGTATAGCTCCTGCTGCTTCCACGCGCGCAGCGCCTGTGCCGAAACCGGCGCCGGGCGATTCCTTGCACCGGGACGCGATCCTTGCCATATTCGCTCCTGAATGAAGGAGCTTGACCCTTACCGCCTGCTGCGTTCCCTTTTATTTTCCCTGCCGCCCGAAGTGGCGCACCGATGGGTAATCGCAGCATTGCGGCTACGCCTGCCGCCGGCTGCCCGCGCCGCGCCGCCTGGCTCCCTGCGCATCAACGCGTTCGGCATGAACTTCTCTTCTCCGCTCGGCATGGCCGCGGGATTCGACAAAAATGCGGAAGCGTGCGACGCGTTGCTGGCGCAAGGCTTCGGGTTCGTGGAGACCGGCACCGTCACGCCACAGGCCCAGCAAGGCAATCCGCGCCCGCGCCTGTTCCGGCTGGCGGAGGATGAAGCCGTTATCAACCGTATGGGTTTCAACGGTGGCGGCGTGGAAGCGTTTGTGCGCAATCTGCGCCGCCACAGGCGCTCCGGCATTGTCGGCGCCAATATCGGCAAAAATCGCGACAGCGCCGATGCGGTAAGGGATTACGTGACGCTGCTGGAAGCTGTTTCTCCCCATGTGGATTATGTGACGGTGAATATTTCCTCGCCGAATACGGCAGGCTTGCGAGCGCTGCAGGAACGCGACGCGCTGGATGCCCTGCTTCAGGCGTTGATGGAAAAGCGCGAAGCGCTGCCGCGCCGCCTGCCGTTGCTGCTGAAGATTGCACCCGATTTAACCGATGGGCAGCGCGAAGCAGTGGCGGAAGTGACGCTGGCCAGAAAAGTGGATGGGTTAATCGTGGGGAACACGACCACCGCTCGCCCGCCAGGCTTAAAAAGTCCGTGGCACGGCGAGACAGGCGGGCTTAGCGGCAAGCCGCTTTTTTCGCTTTCTACGGAAATGCTGCGAGACATGTATCGCCTCACGGGCGGCAGGGTTCCCTTAGTGGGAGTGGGCGGCATCAGTTCCGCCGCCGATGCCTATGCCAAGATCCGCGCCGGTGCGACGCTGCTGCAGCTTTACACCGGTATCATCTATCAGGGGTTTGGCCTGGTGCGGGAGATCCACGAAGGTTTAGCCGAATACCTGGCCAGAGATGGCTTTGCCGCGCTGGCCGAGGCCGTGGGAACAGAGAAGCGGGACGGCTAGCGCTGTGAGGCGCGAAAGCCCTGGCGGCGCTTGGGCGCAATATATTTTCTAATCCGTTTGCTCGGTGCCAACACAGGCTAGCACGGTGACGTCATAAACCGGATGCTCCAGCGACGAAAGCCCGGGGCTGGAGGAAAACATCCAGCCGCTGAACAGCGGCACCGGGCCTTCCGGCTTCAACTCGCGGACTTCCAGCAGCGCCGCGTTCTCCGGCGGCGCGTCCGGCGGCGCCTGCCAGCAGCGCCGCGCGATGATCTCGATATTGCCCATGCGCATTACCGTGCCGAGCGGCGCTTCCAGTACGGCGCTGCGGGCGGTGACCTTATTCAGGCCGAGCAGGCGGATGGCATTGAAGGTGGCGGGTTTCGGCGCGGGATGTGTTTTTTCTTCAGCAGCGGTCTTTTTATCTTTCTCCTTGTCCGCTTTTTTATCGGATTTCTTTTCCGGCCTGCTCTCAGGCGCCGGGAGCGTCTGGGAAGGCTCCATTTCCTCGCCCGGCGAAATAATGGCATCCGGCTCGGGGGGAAAGGTGCCCGAGGGCGGCGAATCGGAGAGCACGCTGAAAGGAGAGGGCTGTGCCCGCGCCGGCGTTATGCAAAGGCACAGGATGCACATCCCCCCCAGACACAACGGAAGCAGCAAGCGGATTGGCAATACTTGCAAGGTCAATGAGCGGGCGCGGGCGCCGGTGCAGGCGTCGCGGATGCGGATGGCTGCGGCGGGGAAGCCTGGGCTTTAGGAGCGGATTTATCTCCCTTGTCCACGCCGCCGCCGCTGAACATTAATTTGCCGATCAGCTCTTCCAGGCTCACCGAGGATTGCGTGAAGGTGATGGTGCCGCCCTCTTTCAGCATGGCATCATCTCCTCCCGGCACGATCTGCACGAATTTATCGCTCAGCAGGCCGCTGCCGACGATGGCGGCGGAGGAATCGGCCGGCACTTTGGTTTTATCGTTGATGTGAAGATACACCAGCGCGTCATAGGTTTTGGAATCAAGCTGCATGTCCGACACAGTGCCCACCTTGATGCCGCCGATGCGCACGTCGCTGCCGGTGTTGATGCCGGTGGCATTGGCGAATTTGGCCTTCACGGTGTAGCCGCTGCTGCGGTCGATGCTCATTTCGCTGCCTTTATAGGCGAAGGCAACAAAACCGGCGGCAACGGCCAACACGGCCGCTCCGATAATAGTTTCAATCGCATTTTTCTGCATGGGGTGCCTGCCGCTTCCGTCCTCTAACTACAGGGTAGCGACCGCCGAAGTCTAGTGTTTTTTGCAAACGGAGGCGGGACGCTCTTAAGGTTGCCAGGGCTGATATTCGGACATCGTCGGCGCATGCCGCCCGCCTCGGCGTAAATGCCCGGGTGGAAGATACGCTTGTGCCGTGCCGCTCAAATTCGCCTGAGGCGGTTTTTGCCAGAAATATCGCTTCCGCGGCTTTGAGGTGGGAGGAATGTCGACGGTATGGTGCAGCCAACCGTGCCACTCCGGCGTCACCTTCGATGGTTCGGCGCGCCCGTGGTAAATCACCCAGCGCTTCTCGCGGCGGCCTTTTAAGAGGCGTCTTCCGCAGTAATAACGGTTGCCGAAGGGATCTTCGCCGATGAATCGCCCGTTAAATAAAGTGAAAAGGCGTGTGGTTAACGTCATAACCGCGCACTATAGAAGCAGAAAAATGCATTGTCCAGCAACGGCGAGGTTGATTTCATGGAAAATTTACCTATGTTATCTAGCTTGGCTTTGCGGGTATGCAAAAATTCCAGTAGGTTATGGGCGGTACATGGCAATAAAATCGGGCAAGAACAATCCCACTTCGTCGCATGGTTCGAAGAAAGACTCCAAAGAGGAATTAAATCCGTCGCTGTTGCGCAAGCTTCTAACGCTGGGCAAAGGCCGCGGGTTTATCACCTATGACGAACTGAACGCCGTGCTGCCGGGAGATGAATTCTCTCCCGAAGTGATCGATGCGGCCATTTCCGCGCTCGCCAACGCGGATATTCAAGTGGTGGAGGATGAAGGCCAGGCGGAATCCGCCGAGATCGTGGAAGAGGTGGAAGCCGAAGAAGAAAATGCCGGCCGCTCCGACGATCCCGTGCGCATGTATCTGCGCGAGATGGGCAATGTGGAGCTGCTGTCGCGCGAGGGCGAGATCGAGATCGCCAAGCGCATTGAGTCCGGCCGCGAAACGATGATCTCCTCCTTATGCGAAGCGCCGCTGGTGATGCAGGAATTGCTGTCCTGGCATGATGATCTGCTGAATGATGCCGTGCTGCTGCGCGACATCATCGACCTGGACGCCACGTATGGCGCCGGCATGGAAGGCACGCTGTTTTCGGCGGAAGACGTGATCGAGCGCGGCAGCCGCGCCAAATCGGAGGAGGTGTACGAGGAGGAAGAGGAAGAAGAAGAGGAAAGCGAAGAAGGCGCGGAGAAAAAAGAAGGCGAGGCGCAGGCCGCGCCCGAGGAAGACGAGGATGATTACGACGACGCTTCCGTGTCGCTGCTGGCCATGGAAAGCGCGCTGAAGCCGCAGGTGCTGGAAACGCTGGAACAATTCGCCCGCATCGCCAAGAAAATGCGCACGCTGCAGGAAAAGCGCCTGGCGCAGGCGCTCGGCAAGGGCGCCTATTCGCCGCAGGACGAAAAGAAATACAATAATCTGCACGCCGAGCTGACACAGACCATGATGAGCATCCGCCTGAACGCGCACCGGGTGGAGAGCATGATCGACCGGCTTTACGGCACCAACCGCCGCCTGATGACGCTGGAAGGCCGCATCCTGCGCCTGGCCGAGCAGCGCAAGGTGAATCGCGCCTCGTTCCTGGAGCGGTATCTGGGCCATGAGCTGGATAGCCGCTGGCTGGAAAAAATCGCGCGGCTCACCGACAAGCACTGGAAGGATTTTCTCACTCGCCACCGCGACGAGGTGAAGGAGATTCGCAAGGAGATCGCATCGATCGCGCATGAGGTGGGGCTGGATATCGGCGAATTCAAGCGCATCGTGCTGGCGGTGCAGAAGGGCGAGCGCGAAACCAACCGCGCCAAGAAGGAGATGATCGAGGCGAATCTGCGTCTGGTGATCTCCATCGCCAAGAAATACACCAATCGCGGCCTGCAGTTCCTGGATTTGATCCAGGAAGGCAATATCGGCCTGATGAAAGCGGTGGACAAGTTCGAATACCGACGCGGCTATAAATTCTCCACCTATGCCACATGGTGGATTCGCCAGGCCATCACCCGCTCCATCGCCGACCAGGCGCGCACCATCCGCATTCCCGTGCACATGATCGAAACCATCAACAAGATCGTGCGCACCTCGCGCCAGATGATGCATGAGATCGGCCGCGAGCCGACGCCGGAGGAGCTGGCCGAGCGGCTGGTGATGCCCATCGACAAGGTGCGAAAAGTGATGAAGATCGCCAAGGAGCCGGTGTCGTTGGAAACGCCCATCGGCGACGAGGAAGATTCGCATCTGGGCGATTTCATCGAGGACAAGAACGCCATCCTGCCGCTGGATGCCGCCATCCAGAGCAATTTGCGCGAGCGGCTGGGGTGTTTCAGCTTGCGCAGTGCCTTCGCCTCGATCTGACGTATGCGCTCCCGGGTCACCGAGAACTGCTGGCCAACCTCTTCCAGCGTGTGATCGGTGTTCATGCCGATGCCGAAGCGCATGCGCAACACGCGCTCCTCGCGCGCAGTCAGCGACGCCAGAACCCGGGTCGTCGTTTCGCGCAGGTTGGCTTGGATCGCCGCATCGAGCGGCAGAACCGCGTTCTTATCTTCAATGAAATCGCCGAGGTGCGAATCCTCCTCGTCGCCAATCGGCGTCTCGAGGCTGATGGGCTCCTTCGCGATCTTCAGCACCTTGCGCACCTTCTCCAGGGGCATCGCCAGCTTTTCGGCGAGCTCTTCCGGCGTCGGCTCGCGGCCGATCTCGTTGAGCATCTGGCGCGAGGTCCGCACGATCTTGTTGATGGTCTCGATCATGTGCACCGGGATGCGGATGGTGCGCGCCTGATCGGCGATCGAGCGGGTGATTGCCTGGCGGATCCACCACGTCGCGTAGGTCGAGAACTTGTAGCCGCGGCGGTATTCGAACTTGTCGACCGCCTTCATCAGGCCGATGTTGCCTTCCTGGATCAGATCCAGGAACTGCAGGCCGCGGTTGGTGTATTTCTTGGCGATCGACACGACAAGCCGCAGGTTGGCTTCGACCAGTTCGCGCTTTGCCTGGCCGGTCTCCATTTCCCCGGTGATGATGGCCA
>JAFATP010000282.1 GCA_019243895.1 Alphaproteobacteria bacterium | reverse complement strand
AGATGGGGGCATAAATGGGGTATCCGATACCCCCTAATCTGGAGATACCCCGATGACACTCACTTATGTAGATTGGGGACGTAATCCATGCGCGCTATTTTCTTCCTGCTCCTGAATCTTCTGCTGCTTGCCGCGACGCTGGCAACGGGGGTTTTGGTGCTGCTTATTGCCGTCGGCATTTTCACCGCCCTTGCGCTTTATCTGGCCCTGCGGCAACGGCTGACGGGGCGCGCGGCACTATTCACATGCGACATTCCGTCCCCGCCTTCTCAAGCGACTATTATCGAAGGAGAATATTGGGAGATCAAAAACCATTAATGGCCCGGAAACGATGAGTGACCGCTGGCGCATTTTGCGCCGGCATCAAAAACTGGAAGCGGTGAGCTTTGCCGTGGTGGCAGGAGGGTGGCGCTGGGGCGCCGTCCTGCCCTTGATGCAAAGCCTGCATACGCCGGATGCGCCCGACGAATCCCAGCGTTGAATCACCCATCCATGATACGGCGTTGAAGCGGCCGCGTTCAATGCTATAAGCGGGACATGGATATATTCCCGGGCGCGCTGACTGCCTTACCCCCCACCGGGCGATGGCGGTGGCTTGCTCTGTTTTCCTATTTGTGGGAGCCATTCGCGTGGATGCTGGAAGCCGCCGCCGTGCTTTTCATCCTGCTCCAGCAATGGAATAACCTGATCCTCACCCTTGCCGCCCTTATATTGAATACGGCGGCAATGCATCAGCGCGCGCGCCATGCATCCTCCAGCCAAGGCCAGCCCGCCCTGGCCTTGCGCGCCGGCTCCTGGTGCGTCGTGCCGGCGGCGCAGCTGATGCCGGGAGATGCCATATGGTTAAGTGCGGAAGGCGAGGCGGCGGCGGATATGGTATTGGTCAGCGGGCATTCGCTGCAGATCTCTTCTTCGCAGCATCTGCGCGCGTGCCATGTCGGGGATATCCTCTTTGCCGGTTCCTGCGTTCTCGGAGGCATGATGCGGGGCATCGTCGTCACCGCCGGGGCGCATGCCGGCGTTGCGCGCCTCTCGCGGCGAAAACAATCACCGCCTGCGCTGCCGTTGCAAAAAGAATTGCGGCGCGGGGCGGTTTATCTAAGCCTGGCGTGGGTGGTGCTGATCGGTGCGCTGCTGACAATGGACATTTTCCCCCAGGTTCCCGTGAGAGCGGCGCTGCACAAGGCGATTATCCTGGCAGCGGCGGCCACGGGTCCGCTACTGGTGGCCAGAGCGCTGAGATGTCTCATCAGACCGGCGTGAGCTCCGTGTTCCGGCATAAAAACTTCGTCCGCGGCATTGCATTCATTAGCATTTTCGCGATTACCGCGCTTCCCCCCCGCGGCGATTGGCTCACCTGGAAACCCGCCGTCACGCAATTCGCCGCCGCCTTGTATATTACGCTTATCGCCGCGCTTTGCCTGCGCCTCCGTCCCACTCGCGCCGTATTGGCCGCGCTGGGGGATCTTACCAGGGAGCTCGGCGCCGTTCCGCGCCTTCCTCTTCTGGCGGGGAGTTTTTTGCTGTTCGTTATTTTCACCAACCATCTCTCCGCCGTGCTGTTTGCGCATTTACCGCATGTGGCGGACAGCCACGCGCAATATGCCGGGGCGAAAATTCTCGCCGCCGGACAATTTTATCTCGGCGGTCTTTCCGCTCCTCGCTCCTTTGACGCGCAATGGTTCATCAATGACGGGAAATTTCATACGTTTTACCCCCCGGGCCACATGCTGCTGCTGGCATTAGGCCACCTTGCCGGCGCGCCGTGGCTGGTCAATCCGCTGCTGGGTGGCTGCGCCCTGCTCGCCATCTATTTCCTCGCCCGGGAAATCGGCGGCGAGACCAGCGGCCGCATCGCTCTTCTCCTAACCTTCTGCTCGCCGTTTATTCTATTCATGTCGGCGGAGTATATGAACCATGCCACTGCCCTTTTGATGGCCACGCTGTTCGCCCTGTTTTACATTCGCAGCGCCAAATATGGGCGCGGCGAGGATGGCTTCCTCAGCGGCGTCGCCATGGGGTATCTTTTGATGACGCGCCCGCAGACGGCCGCCGCCGTCGGCTTCCCTTTCTTCCTGCATGCCGTCGTCACACTGCGGCGGCATTTCAAAGACGTCAGGAAATGCTACGCCCGCTTTGCCCTGGGCACGGCGCCGCTGATCGCGTTCTTCCTGTATTATAACTGGCAGACCACCGGCGATCCTTTGCTCAGCGGCTATGAAAAGAATTTCGGTCACATGCTGCCCGGCCTTGATCTTGACCTGTGGGAGCACTGGCGCGCCTGGCTGCCGGATTACATCCGCGCGGCCAGACAGGCGCAGGCGCTGCACGTGCAGCTTTTTCAATGGCCAATTTCCTCGCTGCTGCTTATTTTCATCTTGTTCTTCGCCGGCGCGCAGAAGCCGTTCTGCGGTCTTTTGGCGGCGGGATTTTTCTGCGCCTTCATCGGCCTGGCATTCACGCGCTTCGGTTTCGTGGACTTATTCGGGCCGCGCTATTTCTACGAGGTAAGCGGCGGACTGATTGCGTTGAATGCGCTCGCGCTGCGGCGGCTGCCAGCGCTTTGCCGCTATTATCTTTATGTAAGAACGGCCTCCAATGTGTGGCGAGGCCTGCTGACAATGATTTTCTGCGGCCTTACGGCAGCAGGATTTCTCACTGGCACGCGCGAACTTTATTATCGGTATGCCAATAATTATTGGGAAGGAAATGCAGGATTCTATCATCGCATTCTGCGCAGCGTCTCTCCCCCGGCGCTGGTGCTGGTGGAGGATCAGCAACACTTTTTATATCTAACGTTTACGTTGCCCCCGAACGAAAACGAGCCGGTAATTTTCGCGCATGGCTGCGATCTTTTCAAGCGCGATTGCACCGATT